>NZ_JBFRTU010000059.1:0-5022 GCF_041474275.1 Vibrio sp. 10N.222.52.B7
AGTCTTGCAAGGGGAGCCACATTCAAGAAAGCCAAGTCGAAAGACTTGGCTTTTTTTCGTTTGAACAAAAACAAACTCTATTCAATATACACATCAGCTCCTCACTAACTCTTAATCAGTCTCGATAAATTGAGTTATCTCCTTTTAGTACTCTTACTACAGCAGTTGATTCTAAGTTCTATAAAGCATATCCACTACAACAGAACCAACGCCTTATAAAGTTCATGACCCGCTAATATTCACATTAAAACAAATAGAACCAAGTCCTGTTACTTTTTTTTCTTCGAAAATTTAATCCCTATCATACTTTGATGTCTTTCTAATATCTGCCTTACACCACTTAGATTAAGATTCGATGAATTATACCTAATACTAATTATTGAATCGCTGCGCGGGGAAATATGAAACTAAAAACGCAAGCTTACTTATTATCGGGCATCATCTTGATCGCCCTGCTAGCACTGACGGCTACAGGCTTATGGACCTTAAGAGTTGCTAGCAACATGGACAACAAAGCTCGCGTAACAGAGCTGTTTAAGAGCGCATACAGCATTCTTACTGAAGTCGAAAAAATGGCGATTGATGGCACACTAGAAGAAGAGCAAGCCAAGCAACTAGCTACTCGCCTTCTACGCAACAACATCTATAAAGATAATGAATATGTTTACGTAGCCGATGAGAACATGACGTTTATCGCGACACCATTAGATCCTCAACTGCACGGAACCAGTTTTAACGACTTTAAAGATGGCGACGGCAATAGTGTTGGGCAGCTAATCCAAAGAGTACTTGGTAATCGTACTGGCGAGATCATTGAGTACACCTGGACACAAAAACTGCCAGATGGAACGATTGAAGAAAAACTGTCTATTGCAGAGAAAACGCCACATTGGGGTTGGGTTGTCGGCACTGGTATCGGGTTCAATGAAGTTAACGCTCGTTTTTGGTCTACTGCTCAATGGCAGCTATTCCTTTGTGTCGTGATTGCTGGTCTTATTCTGGCGAGCCTAATTGTATCCATTAAACGCATGCTAGCGCTTCTTGGCGGCGAACCTAAAGACGTACGAGAAGCAGTACAAGCCGTAGCACAAGGTCGAATTCAAACCTCTTTCGAAACTCAGGCAATTGACGGCAGTATCTATCACGCCGTACAACAAATGAGTAAGTCATTGGCTGAGCTAGTATCAAACCTTGACGCTTCAATGCTGGCATTAAGAGGCGAACTGCAGCGCGTAGAAGATCGCGCTGGGTCAATTGGTCAACTGACAGACACCCAACAGCAATCAACAGAGATGATCGCGACAGCAATGACCGAGATGGCCTCTTCAGCCAATAACGTAGCTGCTTCAGCTAGCGATACCGCGCGCAACACCGACGAGGCCGACAAACAGAGCCAGCATACCCAACAACTCATTCACAACACAGTAGATAACATTCAAGGCTTAGCAGGCCAACTAGGCACAGCAAGCGAAGCTGTCGCTAACCTAGATAACGATGTAAACAACATTGCAAAAGTATTGGATGTGATTGGTGATATAGCGGAGCAAACTAACCTATTGGCACTAAATGCAGCCATTGAAGCAGCTCGAGCTGGCGAACAAGGTCGTGGATTTGCTGTTGTAGCAGATGAGGTTCGTAACCTTGCAGGCAGAACACAATCGAGCACAAAAGAAATCCAATTAATGATTAATAACCTTCAAGAGGGATCTCGCAACGCAATTCAAACCATGGAAGTGTGTGCCGCGACCAGTGAAAGCACCGTAACAGAGTCTCAAAACGCCTCTGAAGCACTACAACAGATTGTTGTCGCATTAGAGTCCATTTCATCAATGAGTCATCAAATCGCAACAGCGGCCGCTGAGCAGACTCAGGTGAGCGATGATATATCGAAGCGTATCAATATGATCGAAGAGAGCGGTAACCAACTGAGCAATGTCGTAACAGAAAGTCATAACAGCACCCAAACTCTTGCCTCTCTTTCCAACGAATTAGAAGCTTGGGTTAATAGGTTTGAAGTAAAACACTAAACTCCCTAGAAAATTTTCAAATAAAAAAGCACGTTTTCATACGTGCTTTTTTTATTTCGGCGCCCATTCAGTGTAGTTAACCGTAGTTTTACTATCTTTTAGGGCATGCTAGACCTAGGTTTTTCACCCCAAATGAGCAAAAACAACCCACTAAGTATAGAAAAACATCAAACGATACTTTTTTTGCAATTTAATGTTGACCCAGAACGCGAAAACACGTTTAATACACCTCGTCGCCCGGATAGCTCAGTCGGTAGAGCAGAGGATTGAAAATCCTCGTGTCGGTGGTTCGATTCCGCCTCCGGGCACCACAATTTATTTGTTGGTGTCTTAGACAACAACAGTAAAGCACAAAGAAATATTATGTGCCGACTTAGCTCAGTAGGTAGAGCAACTGACTTGTAATCAGTAGGTCACCAGTTCGACTCCGGTAGTCGGCACCATTTCTTTAAAGCTTTAAGAATAATTCCCCTTTAGTTCAGTTGGTAGAACGGCGGACTGTTAATCCGTATGTCGCAAGTTCAAGTCTTGCAAGGGGAGCCAAGTTAATCATCAAGCATAAGCTTTTTGATTCATGATGCCGACTTAGCTCAGTAGGTAGAGCAACTGACTTGTAATCAGTAGGTCACCAGTTCGATTCCGGTAGTCGGCACCATTCTCTTGATTAGAGACTAAACAATCAATTCCCCTTTAGTTCAGTTGGTAGAACGGCGGACTGTTAATCCGTATGTCGCAAGTTCAAGTCTTGCAAGGGGAGCCAATTAAAAAAAGCCGCATCATTGATGCGGCTTTTTTGCATCTAAAGATCCTAACTTCTCAATACAACTACCCTCGCCTCTCTAATTTCAATTCGACTTAGAAGCCAACTGTTTTCATCTCCTTCCAAAACGCTACTTAACGCTCTTCAACATCTCCCAGCAACACACGACACATTCACGTAAGAGTCACTCATAGTAACGTTGCTACTCATTTTATTGATGAGGAGATCGGTTGAACAAATCAATGCTAAGTTTAGAGGTGAGAAAGCTAAATAACGAATCAAATAAGCGCTAGAAAAGCTCTGTAAGGTGCTTCAATCCAAATTGAAACACAGGTCACTCTTTATCAAAACTATCCACTACAATAGCGCCCATAGAGGCAGGCATTGAAATAACGATCACTCTTTTGATCGATACAACGGGGTCACTCAATAGAGGTAATTTGTCCAAACAAGTCAGTACCAAAGCAACGACCAATGCTGTCATAACATAAGCAATAACTATTCTGAAAATAAACACTGGCAACCGTGCGACAACGTCTTTTTGAAAGACACTCTCATACGTATAGAAGCCTAAGAACACCGCAGACAACAAAAATAGCAGCAATAGATTAGCGGCAGGTAAAGTCTCCCCTAACTTCCAAGCCTCTTCAGAAAAAGAAATCGGCACGGCCAAAGCGAAAGATCCCACAAAGATCTGGCTCGCATCTTCAAAGTTAAAACTCAATTTCATAGTTCGATCCATTAGGTTTGAGGCTTTATTTAATTCTGAAAATAATCACATAACTATCCACCGATGATTTGGGGGGATTTTTATTTCTACGAAGCAAACAGTAGTGATCTTCTAGCTTCATCTTAGTCGCAATAACCAAAACATAGATTGAACTAACCAGCAAGAAATCAATATGTTCTGAGCAAAGTTGTCGACACAACTAATTCATATCGAGTCAACAAGCACATCAGAATCGAAGAGAGACCGGTAAACATCCTAAATTACCATCCCCTAGAACCAGAGAACATCACAATCAGTTGGGGGATGAACCTCCCTGCACGTGTAGATACGGATGCGAGGGATACTCTATGTCTTAACTTACATATCCCTCCAGCGCCACTTTGGAACGCAACCTAACGACTCTCACCTTTCAAGCTGAATCTACTCCGCTTCCATCCTTTGAAATGCTTCGAACAAAGCGCTTGATGCTATCGAGAGTGGTTTAAGCTGAATGTATAACAAGAGCTATTAAGTCGACTCATTAAGGGCTATAGCTTTCTTAGCAGAAGCCTCCATGATAGAGCCCTAATTACACGTATCCTATAGATTCACAGATAGAGCAGAAGTCAGACTTCGTAGACGAAAGGCTGTTAACTAATACTGAGAGCCACTCACTTAATAAAGGAAACATCTACAGCGCAGAGTAAGTAGGATGGGGTGTAAGGCTTTTATAACTCAAGTATTGATAAGGGGTCAGTTCAGTCTCATAAATCTAACTTACAGCGCGTATGGCTTGAGTATCTGAATGCTAAACTTAAAGCTATATACGTTTGAAATCATGCTCGCGTCACCTCACAGCAGGAATCAGAAATGATGTAGCCCTAATCATGAGTTGGTTTGGGGGACACCTCAGCTAAGAGCTGTGGGCTACGGGAAAATCTTTTGTGTAAGTTATTCGACTGACGTGCGAAACACTATGATTTAGATGCAAAAAAAGCCCCGTGATTTCTAGCGAGGTTTATTATAAATGGCGGAGTAGCTAGGATCTCAGGCGACCGGATCTCGTGGTTGGAGACCGAATTATCGATACCCAGAAACGACGAAAGCCTAGTCATAAGACTAGGCTTTCTAATAAGTGGCGGAGTGGACGGGACTCGAACCCGCGACCCCCGGCGTGACAGGCCGGTATTCTAACCAACTGAACTACCACTCCGCAGTGTCTATTCAGCTTAAAGCAATTTGAGCCTGGCGATGTCCTACTCTCACATGGGGAAGCCCCACACTACCATCGGCGCTATTGTGTTTCACTTCTGAGTTCGGCATGGAATCAGGTGGGTCCACAATGCTATGGTCGTCAAACAAATTCTGTTGTTAACTTGAATAATCAAATCAACTAAATATGGTGCTGATACCCAGACTCGAACTGGGGACCTCACCCTTACCAAGGGTGCGCTCTACCGGGCTGAGCTATATCAGCAATTCAAAAACCGTTTAAAAACGATTTTAAAAATTTAAAGCCTGGCGAT
>NZ_JBFRTU010000060.1:0-232 GCF_041474275.1 Vibrio sp. 10N.222.52.B7
GTCCTAAAGGGTTGTCGTAGACTACGACGTTGATAGGCAGGGTGTGTAAGTGCTGCGAGGCATTGAGCTAACCTGTACTAATTGCCCGTGAGGCTTAACCATACAACACCCAAGGGGTTTTGTGGACTCAAAGAAATACCAGACCTTGAATGAGTTTGAAGAGAACTTTTAAATCAGTTTTCCAGATTATTTTGCCTTCAGTTTTTAAAAAAGCTGAAAGTAAAAGCAAAAT
>NZ_JBFRTU010000061.1:0-168 GCF_041474275.1 Vibrio sp. 10N.222.52.B7
CGATTAGAACGCTGTGAAGACTCAATGAAAAATATTGAGAGACTGATTAACTTAGAGAACCCTAAGCGAAATGAACACTGATAACACACCATCACCACTGGATAACGCACCAGAAGAAGTTAAGTTAGCTGTCGACCTGATCTATCTGCTCGAAAGCAACGAAATCGA
>NZ_JBFRTU010000061.1:1000-1594 GCF_041474275.1 Vibrio sp. 10N.222.52.B7
AGCATCTAGCATCTAGCATAAAAATATACAGGATTCACATGTACCAACTCAGCTTTTCTATGCCCGAGTTTCTTGAAAACTACTGGCATAAAAAACCAACCATCTTAAAGGGTGGCTTCCAAAACTTCGTCGACCCAATTTCGCCGGAAGAACTTGCTGGTTTATCGATGGAAGAAGAAGTGGATTCTCGCTTTGTCTCTAACCTCGACAATCAGTGGACTGCAGAACACGGCCCATTCTCTAAAGAAAAGTTTGGCGAATTAACCGAAACTCATTGGCAACTGATCGTTCAAGCAGCGAACCACTGGCACCAAGGCGCAAATCAGCTGACTGAGGCGTTCCAAGCGTTACCAAACTGGTTATTCGACGATCTCATGATCTGCTACTCAGCACCTGAAGGCGGCGTAGGCCCACATATTGATCAATACGATGTCTTCATCATTCAAGGTCAAGGCAAACGTCAATGGAAGGTTGGCGCTAAAGATGTTGGCCAATACAAAGAGACTGTTCAAGCGTCTGCACTTCGTCAAATTGAAGGTTTTGACCCAATCATTGATGAAACTTTAGAGCCGGGCGATATCCTTTATATCCCAC
>NZ_JBFRTU010000061.1:2349-3504 GCF_041474275.1 Vibrio sp. 10N.222.52.B7
GATATCCTTTATATCCCACCAGGTTTCCCACATGAAGGGAGCACGTTAGAGCCGTCAATGAGCTACTCTATTGGCTACCGCTCGCCTAAAGAACAAGAACTGATCAGCAACTTTGCCGATTTTGTGCTTGCTCATGATATGGGTGACGTACACCTGCACGATCCAGAATTCAAAATGCAAGAAGGCTACGGAAAAATTCGTTCATCGGATTTAAGCAATCTCACAGACATGTTGAAATCTGCACTAGAGCAACCTGAAACCATCAGTGAATTCATGGGTTGTCTGCTAAGCCAATCACGCCACCAGCTTGATATCGTTGCTCCAGAGCCACTATGGACTCAAGAAGAGATCGCTCAACACTTAGAGTCTGAAGGTGAGATTCACCGAGTATCAGGCTTAAAGGCGCTCTACCACGAAAATGAAAGCAACACTGCTTACATCAATGGCGAAGTGGTTAAGGTTGATGAAGCGGATTCTTCGTTACTCAACATACTTTGCGATGAGACCATGATTACCTCGGCTACTGCCCTATCTCCTTCGGGCATAACTGTCGTGACTGAATTGGTCAACAAAGGCTACTGGTTTATCGAAGAGTAAGCAGCGTCAACCGCTGGTTATTGCATAGCCTCTAAATAAACAATTAAAAAAGGGACAAATGAAATCTTCATTTGTCCCTTTTTCTATTCAAGAACTGGTTAAGGCTTAATGCTTATACCTTGAACTGATTGACCAACTTCTGTTGTTGTTGAGACAGTTGGTCAATTTCATTGCCGACTTGCTCAGAAGCCGCGGCTTGCTCCAAGATCTTCGCACTCAAATCGCGAATATTAACCACGCTTTGATTTACTTCACCGGAAACCGATTGTTGCTCTTCGGCTGCTCGAACGATCTGACTGTTCATATCACTGATCGCCTCAATAGAAGTAAAGATCGACCCCAGATCTTCAACTGCTTTCTGAACGTGTAGTGCTGTATCGTTAGCTAGGATATTGCCTTCTTGTATTGCTTCAACGACATCTTGAGTTCCAGCATGAACCTTGTCGATCACCGCTCTGATCTCACCAACCGATGACTGGGTGCGACTTGCGAGGTTTCTTACCTCATCCGCAACAACAGCAAAACCTCGACCTTGTTCGCCAGCACGAGCCGCTTCAA
>NZ_JBFRTU010000061.1:4045-56047 GCF_041474275.1 Vibrio sp. 10N.222.52.B7
TCAAGCGCATGCGAAGCTCTGTCTGCATCTTCTACTGAATGTATCGCCAGTTTAGAACTGCTCTCCATAAGCTCAACCGCTTGCGCCGTTGTGCGCTGCAGGATATCAATTGTTGATTTGATCTCTTCTGTTGAAGAGTGGGTACGCTGTGAAAGCACACGTACCTCATCCGCAACAACAGCAAAACCTCGACCTTGTTCGCCAGCACGAGCCGCTTCAATCGCCGCGTTCAATGCCAGTAAGTTAGTTTGCTCAGAGATCCCTTCAATCACACTTAAGATCTCGGTGATGTTTCCGTTATTTTTTGCCAATTCTTCAACAATAGGAACAGCACTCGACATACGCTCCACCAGCTTTCTCATTTCACCTGCTGAAAGTTCGATGACTTGTTGCCCTTGTTGAGCAGAACGATTCGCTTCGCACGCTGCATCAACGGCCACTTCTGCATTTTGTACCACTAAGCCCGCAGTTTGAGTCATCTCTTCGGCCGCTGTCGCGACTAGATCCACTTCTTTAAATTGAGACTCGCTGCTTTCACGAGTACTTGATGCTGATGCTTTCGCTTGGCTGGTAGTATTTGCCACTTGTTCTGTGGTGTGAATGACTTCTTTGATCGTGTGTTGTAGCTTGTCTAAGAATAAGTTGAACCCTTTGGATAGCTGACCAATTTCGTCTTGAGATTTCACTTCCAAACGTTGGGTCAAATCACCTTCACCAGAAGCAATATCATTAAGTCGCTCAACCACTTGTCGAATAGGCTTCACAATTGAAAGGGAAGCAAATGCGATAATGGCTAAGCCAAAGATAATAAACACTGTACCGGCGATCACTTCTGTTTTGATGCCTTCACTTAGCTTAGTGCTAATGATGGAATCCAATTTATTTGCGTCAGCGACGACACTGTCTCTTGGGATCTCAAACAACACCCCCCAAGTTTGGTTAGCTGCAACAACAGGTGCAAAGGCAAGTAACCACTCACCGTTCTCGCTCCATTGCGTTGTCACTTCACCACCAAAGATAAAGTCGGTCATTAAATCACTGTTTGTATTGCCACTTTGGAAAGTTGAACCGACTGCAATGCTTGAATCATCAGAAGCGATGACCGAACCATCTAGACTAACCACGTAAGCTTTACCCGCACCGTTAAACAAGCTCTGGTCAGATTGAGTAATCACACTGGTTAAACCATCAAGTCTTAGATCAATACCAAGAAAACCAATAGCAACGTCGTCAACCAAAATAGGGACTGAAATAGAGGACGTAAGTAGTGCTACACCACCGCTGTTCACGACTCTCGGCGTACTAATACACGTTTGCCCTGAAGACAAAGGACAGTAAAAACGTTCGCTATTGCTGTCATCATTCAAGATAGATTCTGAAAGAACGTTCGCTAGAACATTTTCACCGTTATCTGCCACCTTCCAGTAAGGAGCAAAACGACCTTTTTCGTTAGAACCAACATAATCAGCATCGACATAATTCGCATCTTCACTATCGAGCAAGTCAGGCTTGAAAACTAGATACGCTCCTTGAATAGAGTCGAAGTTTAAAACCGAGCGACGAACCATTTCATCCAAGGCGGTACGAAGCTCTTCACTTGGTGTAAAGTTTTCGTCTGCATTGTTTTTTAGAAACTGAGCACTGGCCGCAAGCATCTCTGCGCGGTAAATAGCTTCGTCTACATAACGTTGAGTTTCTTGAGCGTTTAGCTGAGAAACAGACGCCAGCAACTGCTGAGTTTTATTGATAACTGATTCTGAACTTTGAGATTTGATGACTTGTTGATTGCTCGTTGCGTTGTAGATCGAGAAACCAATAAGAGACAGTGACGTAATGATTAAACAACAACCTGCTAAGAGGGTTATTTTCCACTGTACCGATAGAGAGCGCATTTAATATCCTTATTTAAGCCAAAAGACTTCCATAACCATAACTATCACATCGACAACGAATTGCTGTACAAAATGCAAACAAGTTAGACGAATAGCTTAGCGGATAATTACAGCACAAATTGCTTACATATAAAACGAAAGTTTATACAAATGTTAATAGAGCGTGTTTTCTTCCTTTTTTCTGTGATTTAAAATGATGTACTCATATAATCATTAGCTGTGTTGCTTAGGTTTTAGCGCTTTGGACATAGCCAGAACATCGATATTTAAAGGAAGCCCACTCCACCCTCTCCCTCTTTAAAATGCAGTAATTTCGGATTAGTTTTTATAATCCAAGTTATAGATTTTTATCTTGCTCAACTTCACACTTTTTGATTGCTAAGCCCGCAATCAAGCTCTAATATCTCGCGCCTAGATTCCCTGAACACTTTATTTATTTGGCTCTCCTTTAATGGAGCGCTAAGGCTTTTTACGTCTTAATTTTTGGAGAGATACGCACATGTCCGCCTCATTTCCATTAGCGAAACTTACCTTTTTAATCGCTATTCTGACTGCCGTAGGTCAAATGACTCAAACGATGTACGTGCCTTCTATCGGTCATATGGCAGGTGAGTTCTTAGTTTCGGCATCTTCACTGCAGGCAGTGATGGCGTGTTACTTGATCCCTTATGGTCTGTCGCAATTTGTTTACGGCCCACTTTCAGATCGCCTAGGTCGTAAACCGATCATCGTGATTGGTTTGATCATCTACATCATCGGTACTTTGGTAGCATTGTTCGCTCACGAATATGAATGGTTCTTAGCGGGCAGCTTTATCCAAGGTTTGGGCATCGGTTGTGGTGGTGCGATGTCTCGTACATTGACTCGCGACTGTTTTGAAGGCGCAGAGCTGCACCGTGCAAACAGCTTGATTAGCATGTGTGTGATTTTCTCACCATTGATAGCTCCTGTACTGGGTGGTTACCTAACAGAAGTTTTCGGCTGGCGTTCTAGCTACTTATTCCTTGCGCTGTTTGGTATTGCTGTTGTGATCACTATGATGACGAGCATGATGGAAACACTGCCGAAAGAACGACGCAAGCATGAATCGGTTGCCAACAGCTACAAGTTCGTTCTGTCTGATAAACGTTTCCAAGGTTTCTTATTGGTATTAGTCGCAACCTTTGCTGGTGTAGCCGTATTTGAAGCAGCGGCAGGTGTGTTGCTTGGTGGCGTACTTGGCTTACCGGCAACCACAGTAAGCTTGCTGTTTGTCTTGCCTATTCCAGGTTACTTAGTCGGTGCAGGCTTATCTAGTTACATCGCACAACGTCGCTCTGAGCGCCGTGCATTGAATGTTGGTCTGGTTGCGATATTGGTAGGCTCAACAGTGGTATTGATACCGGGTCTGTTTGGTCAAACAACAGCATTAACTTTGATTGGCGGTGCCACAATTTACTTCTTGGGCGCTGGCATATTATTCCCAGCAGCAACAACAGGGGCACTTTCGCCATTCCCGTACCACGCTGGTACTGGAGGTGCGATTTTAGGTGGTATGCAAAACCTAGGTGCTGGCATCGCAACACTATTGGCATCGTTCTTCCCAGCTCAAGACCAACTGCCACTCGGTTGCCTGATGATTGCTATGTCATTCATCGCTATGCTTGGTTTACGTTGGGTTAATCGTAAACCTGACCACTCAAACGAAATGCCATTGGCTATTTAACGTAAAACTCGAATCTTGCCAAACAAAGGAAAGGGACATACTGAAAAGTGTGTCCCTTTTTGTTGCACATTTATTCCTTCCACTCTCACGTATCAGTAATTTCATTTAACATTGCTTTGATTTTTTGAAAACAATAACAGACACTTACGATGAAGGTGCATATCCAGAATCCAATTATAAATAATATCACTGGAAGAACACCAACGTACCTGAACTCTCACAACAAAGGATGCTGGCATTAAAACGAGTAAGGTACACACTAAGGATATACAGATGCGTATCGCTTTAACCACATTAGCCGTATCAATAGCGCTTGTCGCCGGATGCAGCAATCAAGGAATCTCAACCATGAACCACTACTCTCAATCACAGCTCGTCGCTCAGCAAACCCAAGCACCCGTTGCTAAGAAAGTCCCTCACGCAATGACGATTCATGGTGAAACCCGAATCGATGATTACTATTGGATGCGCGATGATGCACGCCAAGATCCAGAGATATTGCAACAACTTGAGCAAGAGAATCAGTACGCAGATACGGTGTTGAAACATACAGAAGCAGCACAAAAACAATTATTTGAAGAGATTAAAGGCCGAATCGCGAAAGACGACAATTCGGTACCGGTTCGCAAAGGCAGTTACTACTACTCGAATAAGGTCACAGGCGACAACGAATACCCAGTTCACCTGCGTGAAAAAAACTTTTTAGGCACAGACAAGCAAGTCATCTTAGATGTAAACGAGCTAGCAAAAGAGCATGAATTCTTCAGTATTGGTGGCTTAACGATCAGCCCAGACGAAAACTTGTTGGCCTATGGCGAAGATACGCTAAGCCGCCGCATTTACACCATCAAGATCAAAGACCTCACAACAGGTGAATACCTAAAAGATGAAATTGAAGGCGCTTCAAGTGCTATCGCGTGGCAAAACGACAACCAAGCCTTCTACTACATCAAAAAAAATCCACAAACATTGCTGGGTTATCAAGTTTACCGCCACGTGTTAGGCACAGCTCAGGCAAGCGATCAGTTAATCTACGAAGAAGCCGATAGCGCTTACTACACCTCTTTGAGTAAAAGCAAAGATGGAGAACAGGTCTACATTTGGCATTCGAGCACAGAAACCAGCGGTGTCTCAGTCATCGATGCCAACAACCCAAAGGCTACAGCTGAGGCTTTCTACCCAAAAGAGACCGGCATAGAGTACAGCATCGCTAAGCTAGGTGATTGGTATTACATCTACACCAACTACCAAGCGGTCAACTTCCGTTTAATGAAAGTCACAACCGAAGAGATGCATGATCGCTCAAAATGGGTCGATGTCATCCCAGCAGACGATAATACTCAGCTTGTAGATTTCGAGTTGTTTGATGATCATCTTGTCTACGAGCAACGCGCGGATGGCTTGTCTACAGTGAAAGTTCGCCAACTCTCAACAGGCCACGAGTTTCCACTTGAATTTAACGACACCGCATTTGCCGCTTACCTAACGAGTAACTATGAATTAGATAACGCAAAAGTTCGTATCTATTACAGCAGCTTAACCACGCCAGGTACTTACTATGATTTCGACCTAAGTACAGGTGAATCCGAACTCATGAAGCAAACACCCGTATTAGGTGATTTCGAAGCGGATAACTACCAATCAGAGCGAATCATGATTACGGCTCGCGATGGTAAGCAAGTTCCTGTCTCTTTGGTTTATCGTAAAGACTTATTTAAGAAAGACGGCACTAACCCAATCTACCAATACGGCTATGGGTCTTACGGCTCTACGATTGAACCTACCTTCAGCTCAACTCGCCTAAGCCTACTGGATAGAGGTTTTGTTTATGCCATCGCACATGTCCGCGGTTCAGAAATGCTTGGTCGCCCTTGGTATGAAGATGGCAAAAAACTGACCAAACAAAACACGTTCAACGACTTTATTGATGTAACCAAAGAGCTTGTTGAAGAAGGCTACGGCGCGAAAGATAAAGTGTTCGCCGTTGGGGGGTCTGCTGGCGGTCTATTGATGGGAGCAATCATCAACCAAGCACCAGAACTGTACCGTGGTATTGGTGCACATGTTCCGTTTGTAGACATTGTGACAACCATGCTCGATGAATCGATCCCTCTAACCACCAATGAGTATGACGAATGGGGTAACCCGAACGATAAAGCCTACTACGATTACATGCTGGGGTACTCACCGTACGACAACATTAAGGTACAAAACTACCCGAACATGTTGGTAACGACAGGCCTGCATGACTCACAGGTGCAGTACTTTGAGCCAATGAAATGGGTTGCGAAACTGCGTGAAATGAAAACAGACAACAACGTATTGCTGTTCAAAACCGATATGGAAGCCGGTCACGGTGGCGCTTCTGGCCGATTTAAACGATTAAAAGAAGACGCACTTGAATACGCGTTCTTTTTGGATTTACTTAAGACTCAATAGATTCTACGTAACTGTAAGTATTCACATCATTTAATGTCGCCATTTTGTCTCTACAAAGTGGCGACAGAAATTATTAAGCATGGTTAAATACGATGAACCATGAAATCCACCAAATCAAAAACCTTTAAAAACAAGCAGTGACAAAGGTTTACGAGAGGTATAAAAACAAATGAAAGTAATTAGCTTCAACATCAACGGTCTTAGAGCCCGCCTTCACCAACTGCAAGCTATTATCGACAAACACCAACCCGACGTGATTGGTCTGCAAGAGATAAAAGTGCACGATGAAGCCTTCCCAATTGCTGATGTTGAAGCAATGGGCTATAAGGTTTACTTCCACGGTCAAAAAGCCCACTACGGTGTGGCAATGTTGTGTAAGCAAGAGCCTATTTCTGTGCAGAAGGGTTTCCCAACAGATAATGAAGACCATCAAAAACGCATGATCATGGCGACGTTTGAAGATGAAAATGGTGAAAAGGTTACCGTGCTAAATGGCTACTTCCCTCAAGGGGATAACATCAAGCATGAAACAAAATACCCGTACAAACGCCAGTTCTACAAAGACTTGATGACTTACCTAAATGACTACCACAACAAAGACGAACAAGTCATTGTGATGGGCGACATTAATATCAGCCCTATCGACGCAGACATCGGCATCGGTGAACCTAATGCGAAACGTTGGTTGAAAACAGGTAAGTGCTCTTTCCAACCAGAAGAGCGAGAATGGTTGAAAACACTGATGGATTGGGGTTTTGTGGATAGCTTCCGCTTACTGCACCCTGAAGTAAACGACCAATACTCGTGGTTTGACTACCGCTCGAAAGGTTTCGTGGACAACCGCGGCCTACGAATTGATGTAGTACTTGCGACTCAGAAGCTTGCTGATAAGTGTACTGAAGCTGGCATCGATTACGAACTGCGTGGCATCGAAAAGCCGTCTGACCACGCGCCAATTTGGTCAACGTTTAAGTAATCAACAGCAACAGAATCTGCTCATAAAAAACGGCGCTATAGAAGCGCCGTTTTGTTAATTATGATGTGTAATTAGCTAAGTGGTCTTAAGTAAGCTAAGAAACGTTTCTCTGCGAATTTGAAAATCGCAATGATGATGAACGTTAGTGCCATGTAGAACAGACCTGCTGTTAGGAAAGATTCAAACGGAGCATAGTAGCGAGAGTTAACCAAACGAGCTGCACCCGTTAGATCCATAATCGTCACAATACCTGCAACGGCTGAGCCGTGAAGCATAAAGATAACTTCGTTACTGTAAGCCGGTAATGCACGACGTAATGCACTTGGCAGAATGATACGTCGGTATGTCTTAGGTGTGCTCATGCCATACGCTTTTGCTGCTTCAACTTCACCTTTTGGTAAGCCGTTAATCGCACCGCGAATGATTTCAGCTGTGTATGCCGATGTGTTAAGGATGAATGCCACCAAAGCACAAAACCATGCATTTTCCCATAGTGTATCTTTTACAGGGAAGAACTGATCCATTCCGTAGTAAATCAGGTACAACTGCACCAATAATGGCGTACCACGGAAGAAATAGATGAACGACCAAGCAGGAGCGTTAATCAGCATATTTGGGCTGTTACGAGCGATAGCTAATGGTATGGCGACGAATAAGCCAATGATCAAAGCAACGCAAACCATCCAAGCCGTTGTCCATAAACCACCAAGGTAAATCGGTAGGCTTTCAATTATCAATGAAAAGTCCATAACTACCTCGCGTGGATACTGAATTTACGTTCAACCAGCTTAAGCAGGCCCGTTGAAACACTGGTGAAGAATAAGAAGATAATCGCCACTGTCATATAGAAGGTAAATGGCATTTTGGTTGAACCCGCTGCCAGTGCGCTAACACGCACCATATCTTCTAGGCCAATAATGGAAACCAACGCAGTGGTTTTAAGTAATACCAGCCAGTTGTTCCCAAAACCCGGTAATGCGTGACGAATCATCTGCGGTAGCAGTATGCGGTGAAACGCCTTTACAGGGCTCATACCATAAGCTTTTGCCGCTTCCATTTCACCGCTGTCGACAGCCATGATGGCACCACGGAACGTTTCTGCCATATAGGCACCGAAAATAAAGCCTATGGTTAAGACACCAGCAACAAATGGGCTGACATCAATATAATCAGGTAGGTAAGAGGTCCATTCGTGGTTAGGATCACTGGATGCAAACCACTCGTTGAGCCACTCGTTGATGGAATACAAACTGTTGTTTAAAAGGATTTGTCCACCAAAGAAAATCAGCATCATCAATACGAGATCGGGAATGCCTCGAATGACGGTTGTGTAGAGGGTTGCAATAGCACGAGCCCAGCGATAAGGCGCGAGTTTTGCTAAGGCACCTAGCATACCAAGAACCATAGCTAAAATTAGCGACAGCAAGGCAACTTCGATTGTGAGCACCGCCCCTTTCAGGATCGACGCTTCATATCCTTGTAAATCAAACATAATGGATTCCAACAGAACTGCGAAAAAGTTGGTAAGACAGGGAGAGGAGAACCTCTCCCTTAAGAATTGACGCTAAAGATTACTGACCGTATACGTCGTAGTTGAAGTATTTAGCCGCGATATCTTGGTAGATGCCTTTTTCACGTAGTGAAAGGATTGCCGCATCTAATTGCTTAGTCAGATCTTTGTCTTGCTTACGTAGAGCAATACCAAAACCTTCGCCGAACCACTTAGGATCAGTTAGTGATGGGCCAACAAACTCGTAGTCTTCACCACCAGCTTTGTTCAGCACGCCTTCTTCTAGAGCAGATGCATCACCTAGTACAGCAGCAACACGACCGTTTGCTAGATCAAGGTAAGCTTCGTCGAATGAACCGTAACGAACGATCTCTACTGTATCGCCGTAGTTGTCTGTTAGGTATTTATCGTGAGTTGTTGCACGTTGAACGGCAATCTTTTGACCGCTTAGATCATCAAAGTTAAGGCCTGCACCTTTCTTAGCGATGAACTTGTTTGGGATAAGTGCGTATTTACCAGTGAAGTCGATTTTTTTCTTACGCTCTTCCGTGATAGACATTGCCGCGATGATCGCATCATATTTACGAGCAAGTAGAGAAGGAATGATACCATCCCAGTCTTGTGCAACGATCTTACACTGCACCTGCATTTCAGTACAAAGTGCGTTAGCCATATCGACATCGAAGCCTTTCAGTGACCCGTCAGCTTCTGTCCAGCTAAATGGAGGGTAAGCACCTTCAATACCAAAGCGTACTGTTTTCCATTCTTTTGCTTGAGCTACGCCCGTTGCAGCAGTTGCAGCAAGTGCCGCGACTAATAACCACTTTTTCATATCCCTACTCCTGTGATTTAGGTTTTTATGTTTTGCTAGTTTTAATATTGTGTTTGTTGTTGCTTATTAACTTACTTGTTGTGTTTTATTGTTCACACCGTCGCTGTTTACCGTTGGCAACGGCGTTTCAATTCTGATTAGTAAATCGATGAGATAAATTGTTGTAAACGTTCAGATTCAGGTTCCGTAAACAGTTTAGCTGGATCGCCCTGTTCTTCCACTAGACCTTGGTGCAGGAACATCACATGGTTTGATACGTCACGAGCAAAAGCCATTTCATGTGTTACCACAAGCATGGTTCTTCCTTCTTCTGCTAGATCTCGCATTACACCGAGTACTTCCCCTACTAACTCAGGGTCAAGTGCTGATGTTGGCTCATCAAACAGCATCACTTCCGGATCAACCGCTAACGCTCGAGCAATTGCCGCTCGTTGTTGTTGTCCACCGGATAAATGACCTGGGTAGTAATCTTTGCGCTCATACAAGCCTACTTTTTTAAGTAGTAGCTCTGCATTTTCAATCGCTTGTGCTTTAGGTACACCTAAGACGTGAACAGGCGCTTCGATAACGTTTTCGAGAACGGTCAGGTGAGACCAAAGATTGAAGCCTTGAAAAACCATCGCTAAGCGAGAACGGATTCGCTGTACTTGTTTTTCATTAGCAGGAACAGATACGCCTTGGCGGTTGTTTTTCATTTGAATTAATTCGCCATTAACCCAAATCTCGCCTGCAGTTGGTGTCTCTAAAAGGTTGATACATCTAAGGAAAGTACTTTTACCCGACCCTGAAGATCCGATAATCGATACAACATCGCCTTTATGCGCAGAAAGTGAAATTCCCTTTAAAACTTCATTTTGACCAAACGTTTTGTGTAGATCCTTTATGTCCAGCGCTGGTACATCTTTCATGCGCTTTCTCTCCCAAGTTTGTGAAAATGCAAGGTACTCCGACCTTTTCATGCGATACAAACTAGCACCACACGAAACAACATGCAACAAATTATTAACCTGATAAATTGGAATAAATAGCGATTCACTCTGACTTATTATGCAAAAGGTAGCGTTTTCGCCTCAATTTAATGAATGAGTTCTATCAATAAGCTGCAATTACACCCCTTACATTGTTTAAATAAAGTTAATCAAAATGAGATTCACGTAGCTTGATGTCTCACAAGAAAAACAAGTTTTGTGAACTTAGATACGCCGAGATCTGCAAAATATAATCTGCACGCTCAACACTACATACACACCGTAAGGCACAATTATTTTAAGGTTATTACATTGTAAGCATTTCACTCGGAACAGTTGGGAAGCAAGTAATAGTGAAATAACTCAGTAAGAATTGAGTATTGAACTCGAGCCATGACGACAAAGGCTCGAAGAAGATAGGTAAACGTCAATTTGTGAAAACTAATTACACGATTCATCAATGGGAAGTTAATGAATCGCTGCGTTTTGTAGCTTTCTTTCACATATACTCATAAAGTGATCAAGATCAATCACCCTAAAGGGTAAGCTTGTTAGACTCCTCAGCAAAGAATAAGGCATTAAAAATGCCAAACATTTCTTTTAACTTAGCTGCATAAAGCACAGCAAAACCGTGCAACATAATGTTAATGAGTTATAACTAAGAAATAACGCAATTACGCGAACTTATAGAATTCAATTTTAGAATTACTAACAAAAAATATGAGGAATCTATGTCAGACGTTGTCAATAATGCGAACTCTGAAGTAGAAGAGAAAAGCTATAAAGAGCTACACCGTCCTGCTTCTGAATTTGAGAGCCGCTCAGATTATCTAGATCACGAACTTCAAATCATGAAGCCTCGCCGCTTCGGTTTAAACCTTCCAGGTCGTGACTTCCGCTTTGAACTTGAAGATCTTGTTCCTGCACTTGCTGGTACTATTGGTATCATTGCGATGTACTCTGCAGTAATGATGTCGTGGGCTGATGGCCTAACTCAAGCTTGGGATCACGTAAACCTAGGTAAAGACTTCGCAATTGAAGTCGCTCGTGTAGAAATGCTTATTCCTGCACTACTGTTTTGTATCCTTGCTTCTGGTTTCTTTAACCCTAAAGCAAACCTTGCCGGCAACCACGGCCCAATGATCCCTCTTATCGGTACCATCGCTCTCGCTGGTGCTCACCCTCTTGCATTGGCCATCCTGATCGGTGTGTTCGGTCTCATCCTAAGTTTCCTAAAAGGCGGATCTAAACTTGTTAACCTAACTTCTGAAGGTACAGCAGGTGGCTTGCTCATATTCTTAGGCTTAACCGGTACCATGAGCCAAATCAACTCAATTCAAGCATGGGCGGTTGGTCTTCAATCTTCTACTGTTGAAGCGGGTAGCATGGGTTACGTGGGTCTTATCGTTCTTGCTATTACTATTGCTATCTACGCTTTCTTAGCAAAAGTGAACAAGCGTTGGTTAGCTATTCCAGTTTGTGCGTTTACAGGCCTTGCTATTGCATTAGCATTAGGCGCTGGTTTCGATATCGTGTTCGAAACTGAAATGGGCATTCCAAACCTAAACCCAGTTTACTGGTGGGGTTCGACTTCTGAAGGTTGGATGCTTGGCTTGCCAAATGTTGAGCACTTCATCGCTTCGCTACCGTTCGCTATTCTTGCAGTAGCAATGTGGTCACCAGACTTCCTAGGTCACCGTATCTTCCAAGAGCTGAACTACCCTAAACGTTCTGAAAAAGTTCTGATGGACGTAGACGACACAATGACGATGTGTTCTGTTCGTCAAATGGTCGGTACTGCAGTAGGTGGTGGTAACATCACATCTTCTTGGGGTACTTACATGATCCCAGCAGCAATCGCGAAACGTCCAATCCCTGGCGGCGCAATCTTGCTTGGTTCTCTATGTATTATTGTTGCGATTCTTGGTTTCCCGATGGACGTAGCAGTATGGCCACCAGTGATGCGTGTTGCGCTACTTGTAGGTGTATCTCTACCTCTACTTGAAGCAGGTATGCAAATGGTTAAGGATTCAAAAGATTCTCAAGCGGCTGGTATCTGTATCTTTGGTTCAGCGGTTGTTAACCCAGTATTAGCATGGGCACTAACTATGCTTCTTGATAATAATGGTCTAATTGGTGATAAAGAGCGTGCAAAGCGTCTATCATTTGTAGATAAGATTGTTATCCCTGTTGGCGTTTTAGTTATCTGTCTAGTGGCAATGCTTGCAGTTGGTATGCTAGAAGGTCAGTATGGTCTAAAAGCTTGGCTATAATAGTCCTTACTACACAAAAGTAGTATTAGGATTAAAAAAAAGTTTGGGTGGCAACCCCTGCCACTCAAATTTTTTCAACTTTTTTTGGCATTTATTGATTTAGTTTAAGGTTTGCAGAAATTTTTTAGCGTAGTCTTGAATACATAGAGTAAAGACAACATATAAAAGGTAGTGACAATATATATAACCATATGATGCTTATATGCTCATATATATTGTTATTAATAAGAGTGTACTACCCTTACGAGGGGCGCTGGCTCAACAGTGTTAATGTACGTATTTTTTCTACTAAAAAGGTAGGTATGTCATGGCAGAGCAATTTGCTAAAGCTTGGGAAGATTTTGCTGCAGGTGAGTGGCAAAGCGAAGTAAACGTTCGTGATTTCATTCAAAAGAACTACACGCCGTATGAAGGCGACGAGTCTTTCCTAGTTTCTGAGGGTACTGAAGCAACTAACAAGCTTTGGTCTTCGGTAATGGAAGGTATCAAACAGGAAAACGCAACTAAAGCACCTGTAGATTTCGATACTTCTGTTATCTCTACCATTACTGCTCACGATGCAGGTTACATTGAGAAAGATCTTGAGACTATCGTTGGTCTACAAACTGAGAAGCCACTAAAACGTGCAATCATCCCTAACGGTGGTGTGCGTATGGTTGAAGGTTCTTGTAAAGCATACGGTGAAACTCTTGACCCAATGGTTTCAAAAATCTACTCAGAATACCGCAAAACACACAATGCTGGCGTTTTCGATATCTACACTCCTGATATCCTAAAATGTCGTAAGTCTGGTGTTCTGACTGGTCTTCCTGATGCTTACGGCCGTGGTCGTATCATTGGTGACTACCGTCGTGTTGCACTTTACGGTATTGATTTCCTAATGAAAGACAAGCAAGCTCAATTTGCTTCTCTTCAAGAGCAATTCGAAAACGGTGAAAACCTAGCAGAAACAATGCAACTGCGTGAAGAGATCTCTGAGCAACATCGTGCTCTAGGTCAAATCAAGCAAATGGCTGAGAAATACGGTTTCGATATCTCTGAGCCAGCTCAAACTGCTCAAGAAGCTATCCAGTGGACTTACTTCGGCTACCTAGCTGCTGTTAAATCTCAAAACGGTGCTGCAATGTCTCTAGGTCGTACTTCGACTTTCCTAGACATCTACATCGAGCGTGATATCGCTGCTGGCAAAATCACAGAAGACCAAGCACAAGAAATGATCGACCACTTCGTAATGAAGCTGCGTATGGTTCGTTTCCTACGTACTCCTGAGTACGATGAGCTATTCTCTGGCGACCCAATCTGGGCAACAGAGTCTATGGGTGGTATGGGTATCGACGGTCGTACGCTAGTAACGCGTTCGAACTTCCGTTTCCTAAACTCTCTATACACTATGGGTCCTTCTCCAGAGCCAAACATCACTGTTCTTTGGTCTGAGCAACTACCTGACGGCTTCAAACGTTTCTGTGCGAAGGTATCTATCGATACTTCTTCTATCCAGTACGAAAATGATGACCTAATGCGTCCTGACCTTGAGTCTGATGATTACGCTATCGCTTGTTGTGTATCTCCAATGATCGTTGGTAAGCAAATGCAGTTCTTCGGTGCTCGTGCTAACCTTGCGAAAACAATGCTTTACGCAATCAACGGCGGTGTGGACGAAAAACTTAAGATGCAAGTTGGTCCTAAAGAAGCTCCAATGACTGACGCTGTTCTTGATTACGATAAAGTAATGGACCGTCTAGATCACTTCATGGACTGGCTAGCTAAGCAATACGTGACTGCACTAAACAGCATTCACTACATGCACGACAAGTACAGCTACGAAGCGTCTCTAATGGCTCTTCATGACCGTGACGTTCGTCGTACAATGGCTTGTGGTATTGCTGGTCTATCTGTTGCAGCTGACTCACTGTCTGCAATCAAGTTCGCGACTGTTAAACCAATCCGCGACGAAGATGGCATTGCAACTGACTTCGAAATTGAAGGCGATTACCCTAAATACGGTAATAACGACTCTCGTGTAGATGATATTGCTTGTGAACTAGTTTCTACGTTCATGAACAAGATCCGTAAGCTTAAGACTTACCGTAACTCTATCCCTACACAGTCAGTTCTTACTATCACGTCTAACGTGGTTTACGGTAAGAAAACAGGTAACACTCCAGACGGTCGTCGTGCTGGCGCTCCTTTCGCTCCTGGTGCAAACCCAATGCACGGTCGTGATGAGAAAGGCGCTGTAGCTTCACTAACGTCTGTAGGTAAACTACCGTTTGCTGACGCACAAGATGGTATCTCTTACACGTTCTCTATCGTGCCAAACGCACTAGGTAAAGAACAAGACAGCCAACGTGCTAACCTTGCAGGCCTAATGGATGGTTACTTCCACCACGAAGCTGGCATTGAAGGTGGTCAACACCTTAACGTTAACGTTCTTAACCGCGAAACTCTTGAAGACGCAGTTAAGCACCCTGAGAAATACCCTCAGCTAACAATCCGTGTATCTGGTTACGCTGTTCGCTTTAACTCTCTAACTGCAGAGCAACAAGCTGACGTAATCGCACGTACATTTACTGAGTCTCTATAAGCTCACGCTCAATAGACAGTAAATAATATTAGCCTCGCCAATGTGCGGGGCTTTTTTATATCTGAAATAAATCGCACTACACTCACCTATCCCGCGAAATGTTAGGTTGAGCAAAAAAGCACCCTGCCATTCACTTTTTTTCCACAAATTCTGTCAAATTACGGTAATATCGCGGTTCATAATTTAAGAGTAACTGCTCCATGAAATACCTGCGTTGTTTACCCCTGATTCTTCTCTCTTTCTCATCTTTAGCCTCTGAGCGTTCTACGTTAACTTTTGCTTTAGATAATGATGGTATTTTTGGTGTCGACCAAGACTATACCAACGGCTTATTTCTGGGTTACACATCATCAAGTATTACGCCATATAACTGGGTAAAACCATTGAGTCTTTCCTACTGGGGCGCAAGCTCTCTAGACAAGTGGGAAATCACCATTGGCCACAAGATGTATACGCCTTCTGACATTGAGTTAGAAACGCCATCGCCTAATGATCGCCCATACGCAGGTTACCTTCACACTGAATTCAATTACATCAGCTTAAACCCACAGCAAGCCCAGCGTTTTAATATCACGTTTGGTACTACGGGCGAACGTGCACTGTCTGAAGATGCTCAAAAGCTGGTTCACTCAATCACTAAGTCGGATGAGCCGATGGGTTGGGAATACCAAGTCGATGATGAATGGGCGGGAAGCGTTGGTTACCTAAGCCATTTCAACCTAATGCGTAATCAAGCTCTTGCGAATACTGACTACGAAATCTCTAACGTTTCTGAAATCAACGTCGGTAACTTTAGAAGTGACATTTCAACGGGCTTCATGTTTCGTTGGGGTACAGACTTAGGCGGTAACTTTGGTGCAGCTAACATCACCACAGAAAACCCATTCAAACCGGGCATGATCGGCGCATCAAACGCTGGTTGGTTTACCTATGCAGGCCTCGAAGGTCGCTACCGATTCAACGACCTGACTATCGAAGGCGATCGCTCAGGTGTTGATGAGTACGCTAATAAAAACAACGAAGATCCAGCGATCTACGATGTGACTTTAGAGAACATTCAAGCAACTGCTGTATTGGGTGTCGCTTGGTATAACCGATACGTTGGTGCCTCTTTCGCGCTAACCGCAAAAACACCGGATTACGAAGAAGCGAAAGAGTCAGTGTACACCACTGGCGGTATCACAATGTTTGCTTTCTTCTAGCCACCAGTAAGGGCTTTCGTCCTTTACTTTTCAAGTTTAATAAAGGCAATCATCTTCACAGGTGGTTGCCTTTATTTTTAAAGGTCTCGTTACCATTTGACCCTATTTTATGTACCGTTTTTGTAATAAAATAAACGGTATAAATTCCTCTACGAGAATAGCTCATGTCTACAACTGGTCGCATTCACTCATTCGAATCTTGTGGTACTGTCGATGGCCCTGGTATCCGCTTTATTGTGTTTCTTCAAGGCTGCTTAATGCGTTGTATGTACTGTCATAACCGTGATACATGGGATCTTCATGACGGAAAGGAAGTAACGGTCGAAGAGATCATCAACGAAGCAAAATCATACCGTCATTTCATGAAAGCATCGGGCGGTGGTATCACCTGTTCTGGTGGTGAAGCGATGCTACAACCTGAGTTTGTTCGTGACTTTTTCCGCGCAGCTCAAGCTGAAGGCATCCACACTTGTCTTGATACTAATGGCTACATTCGTAAGCACACTGAAGTGGTTGATGAAGTCCTAGAAGCCTCTGATCTAGTTATGTTGGATCTTAAGCACATGCGAGATGAGATTCACCACGATTTCATTGGTGTATCAAACAGACGTACTCTGGATTTCGCACGCTACTTACACAAAATCGGTAAGAAGACGTGGATTCGTTATGTGATTGTCCCTGGCTACACGGACACGCCTGAAGATGCTCATCTGCTAGGTGAATTCATCAAAGACATGGATAACATCGAGAAAGTAGAACTGCTTCCATACCATAAGCTTGGTGCACATAAGTGGGAAGCACTTGGTTTTGACTACCCTCTTGAAGGTACAAACCCGCCAAGCAAAGAGAAAATGGACGAGATTGTTGCGGTTCTTAGCCAGTACCATTCAAACGTAAAATACTAATCTAGACTTACGTTCATAGTGATTTCAAACGCCTCAATTTCGATTGGGGCGTTTTCTTTTATGATTATACCAACCGTAGTAAATAACTGGTCATCCTAGCTGGTTAAAACGCTCAATAACTGCGTTAGAAATTTTGATTGTAGAATAACTACTTATCGAAACTCTTTGTCGAATAGAGCTGCCTTGTTCTCAAGCCTTTTTCCTGCGCTATTTATGATCACTTATTTACTGTGATTGGTATTAAAACAATCCTTTCACTTTTCTTTACAACTTTTGTTTATCAATTCAAAAAATCATATTAAATCCGTGTTGAGATCATGTTTCCACTCGTAGGAATGCTGTTACTCTTACTGCAACAAAAAAATACAACATTTAGTTTTTTAGTGAGGCTCCTCCCATGGAAATGACCAATGCTCAACGTCTAATTCTATCAAATCAATACTACCTAATGTCTCAAATGGATCCTGAGAACTCCGCTAAATATCAACGCCTACAAACGATCGTAGAGCGCGGTTACGAACTCCAAATGCGTGAGCTTAACAAAGAGTTTGGTTGTTTGACTGAAGCAGAATGTCGCGAAATTATCGACATCATGGAGATGTACCATGCAATGCAAGAGTCGAACAAAATGCTTGCAGAGCAAGAGCGTGCTGAAGTAGACCAACGTCGCCTGCAGTTCTTAGGTTTTGATATCGCTTCTGAAGCGCAGATCGTACACTACGTGCGTTTCCTTGTTGATTCTGAAGGTCTTTACCCTCAATTCGACAAAGCCGATCACCACTTCAATAGCCAGATGCCAATGCTAGAGAAGTACCGTCGCATGCTAACAACATGGCGCAACTGCCCTCGTCAGTACCACCTATGTGCGACAGAGCTATCTCAAATCTTTAGCGCTTAATTCGTTAATAGATCAGCGATAACTTTTAAAAAGTTTCAAGAAAAAGGGTTACTCATCATGAGTAACCCTTTTTTTATTCGAATCACTTGAACTAGAAAACGCAAGCAGCGTCAAATAACGCAGTAACCTTCTAGAGTATCAATTTACCATTTCAAACATAATGAGAATCAATAACGACTTTTTTGATAAACCATTCTCACATTCTCTTGTTATTTTCTGATAGCCAAGCGCATTAGACCGTTCATCATGCAAGATTATCAATAAGGCTCGGCTATGTATCTAACATACATAAATCCAGCACGGGTATTATTAAGCAACCTAAAATCTCAAAACAAACGACCAGATCCCCTCGAATGTAAAATAATTTGATTCTACGCGCCTCAAGTTGCCTATTGCGCTCGCCACGTTTTTCACACGCAAAATTGTAAATAAATACATAATTGTTAAGCAAAATTGTGGAAGCGGGTCTAACCTTAAAATGTAGGGAGAGCCTATTTTTCAATCGCTCGTCAGTTTTGACTGGTTAACAAGGGGAATGTGACTATGAGTATCTTTGACCACTATCAATCACGTTATGAAGCAGCCAAGGAAGAAGAGCTGACATTGCAGGAGTTCTTAGGGCTGTGTAAAGACGATAAAAGTGCTTACGCTAATGCTGCCGAGCGCTTATTACTAGCCATTGGCGAACCAGAGGTTATTGACACTGCTCAAGACCCTCAACTGAGTCGTATTTTCTCGAACCGTGTCATCTCACGCTACAGCGAATTTAAAGATTTCTACGGTATGGAAGATGCGATTGAACAGATTGTTTCTTACTTAAAACATGCTGCGCAAGGTTTAGAAGAACGTAAACAAATCCTTTACCTACTTGGCCCTGTGGGCGGTGGTAAATCTTCTCTCGCTGAAAAACTCAAAGCCCTGATGCAGAAACTACCAATCTATGTATTGTCTGCTGACGGTGAACGAAGCCCAGTAAACGATCACCCATTCTGTCTATTCGACGTTAACGAAGACGGCGACTTATTGAAGAACGAATATGGCATTGAGAAACGCTATCTTCGCTCAATTATGTCTCCGTGGGCAGCGAAACGTCTGCACGATTTTGGCGGTGATATTTCCAAATTCAAAGTCATCAAACTGCGCCCTTCTATTCTCGATCAAGTTGCGATCGCGAAAACGGAGCCAGGTGATGAAAACAACCAAGATATCTCGTCTCTGGTTGGTAAAGTTGATATTCGTAAACTTGAACACTTCTCTCAAGATGATCCTGATGCCTACAGCTACTCTGGTGCGCTTTGTAAAGCCAACCAAGGTGTGATGGAATTCGTGGAGATGTTCAAAGCGCCAATCAAAGTATTACACCCTCTACTTACGGCAACACAAGAAGGTAACTTCAACGGTACCGAAGGGCTTTCTGCACTGCCATTTGACGGTATGATTCTCGCTCACTCGAACGAATCTGAGTGGCAGACCTTCCGTAACAACAAAAACAACGAAGCATTCCTCGACCGTGTGTACATTGTAAAAGTCCCTTACTGTCTGCGTGTGTCTGAAGAAGTTAAGATCTACAAGAAACTGCTTGAACACAGTGAGCTGTCCAAAGCCCCTTGTTCACCGAGCACACTCGACCTGCTATCGCAATTCAGCATCCTATCGAGACTGAAAGAGCCTGAAAACTCTTCTCTGTTCTCAAAAATGCGCGTTTACGATGGCGAAACTCTAAAAGACACCGATCCAAAAGCGAAGAGCTACCAAGAGTACCGAGATTATGCTGGCGTTGACGAAGGCATGTCTGGGCTATCAACGCGTTTCGCCTTTAAGATCCTGTCTCGTGTGTTTAACTTCGACCAAGCCGAAGTGGCCGCGAACCCAGTGCACCTGTTCTACGTTATTGAGCAGCAAATCGAACGGGAGCAGTTCCCTCAAGAGACCGCCGAGAAGTACCTAGAGTTCTTGAAAGGATACCTAGTGCCACGCTACGTAGAGTTCATCGGTAAAGAAATTCAAACCGCTTATCTAGAGTCTTACTCTGAGTACGGTCAGAATATCTTCGACCGCTATGTCACCTACGCAGATTTCTGGATTCAAGACCAAGAGTACCGCGACCCAGAAACAGGCCAACTATTTGACCGTGCTTCTCTGAATGGCGAACTAGAGAAAATCGAGAAGACAGCCGGTATCAGTAACCCTAAAGACTTCCGAAATGAGATTGTGAACTTTGTGCTTCGTGCCAAAGCCAACAATAACGGTCAAAACCCAGTGTGGACGAGCTACGAGAAACTGCGCACTGTGATTGAGAAGAAAATGTTCTCTAACACAGAAGAGCTACTTCCTGTTATTTCGTTCAATGCTAAGACCTCAACGGATGATCAGAAAAAACATGACGACTTCGTTGCTCGTATGATGGAAAAAGGCTACACCGAGAAGCAAGTGAGACTGCTATCTGAGTGGTACCTAAGAGTTCGTAAATCCTCATAACTAAACGGTATTGAGCTGCTCAACTGAGCAGCTCGTATAAACCAATAACTTTTATACCTTAGTAAATCAATAACTCTTATACCCGAATAAAAAGTAGGATCGCGACATCAGCTGAGAGGGAGTTCTTATGGCACAATTTATCGATCGGAGGCTCAATGGCAAAAATAAGAGTGCTGTGAATAGACAGCGTTTCTTACGACGCCATAAAGAGCAAATCAAAGAATCTGTGGCCGATGCAGTTAACCGACGCTCAATCACCAATACAGAAACAGGTGAAGACGTCACTATTCCCCATAAAGACATCAAAGAGCCGAACTTTCACCAAGGTCAAGGCGGCGTAAGAGAGCGCGTTCACCCAGGTAATGATCAGTTCATCACTGGCGATAAAATCGAACGCCCTAAAGGTGGTGGTCAAGGTGGTGGCTCAGGCCAAGGCGACGCAAGCCCTGATGGCGAAGGCCAAGATGAATTTACCTTCCAAATTTCAAAAGATGAGTATCTTGATATTCTCTTTGAAGATTTAGCTCTACCTAATCTAGAGAAAAATCAGGTCAACAAAATCACCGAATGGAAAACTCACCGCTCTGGTTACCAAAGCGCGGGGATTCCATCCAACATCGCTATCGTTCGTTCACTACAGCAATCTCTGGCTCGTAGAACCGCGATGACAGCAGGTAAAAAGCGCGAGCTTAACCTACTGATGGAACAGCTTGACCAAGTTAAAATGACGGAGCCGGCACAACCTTTTGAGGAAGGTCGCCTCAAAGAAGAGATTGCCGAGTTACGTAAAAAGATTGAAAGCGTGCCGTTCATTGACACCTTCGACTTACGTTTTAAAAACTACGAGAAGCGCCCTATTCCATCTAGCCAAGCCGTGATGTTCTGTCTAATGGATGTATCGGGCTCTATGGATCAGGCCACAAAAGATATTGCGAAGCGCTTTTATGTTCTTCTGTATCTGTTCTTAAATCGCACCTACGAAAACGTCGATGTTGTGTTTATTCGTCACCATACTCAGGCTAAAGAGGTCGACGAACATGAGTTTTTCTACTCACAAGAAACGGGTGGCACCATTGTTTCAAGCGCACTGAAACTGATGAAGGAAATTGTCGCAGACCGCTACCCTGCTAATGAGTGGAACATCTATGCAGCACAAGCCTCTGATGGCGATAACTGGGCTGATGACTCTCCTCGCTGTAAAGAGTTACTGGTCAATACGCTTCTGCCAACTTGCCAATATTACTCTTACATCGAAATAACACGCCGCTCTCATCAAACACTTTGGCACGAATACGAAAAACTCGAGAGTAGCTTTGACAACTTCGCCATGAAAAACATTAAAACGGTGGATGATATTTTTCCTGTGTTTAGAGAACTGTTCCAGAAAGAGACAGCGTAAGGGAGTTTGCCATGACAGCGAAATCAAACGTTGCAGAGAAAAACAAAGCTGCAAAAAAGAAAAACGACAAGATGCTGCCTGATGGTCCAGATTGGACGTTCAACCTCTTGGAGAAATACCACGTAGAAATCAAACGTGTTGCGCAGCATTACCGTTTAGATACTTACCCAAACCAGATTGAAGTGATTACTTCAGAACAGATGATGGATGCCTACTCGAGCATTGGTATGCCTATCAATTACAACCACTGGTCTTTTGGTAAGAAATTCATTCAAACCGAGCAAAACTACAAGCATGGCCAAATGGGCTTGGCATACGAAATCGTAATCAACTCCGATCCGTGTATCGCTTACCTGATGGAAGAGAACACGGTCACAATGCAGGCGCTGGTAATGGCTCACGCTTGTTATGGCCACAACTCTTTCTTTAAAGGCAACTACCTGTTCCAAACATGGACCGATGCCAGTTCCATCATCGATTACTTGTTGTTTGCTAAGAAGTACATCAGTGGTTGTGAAGAGAAATATGGTGTTGCTGAAGTCGAGCAGCTCCTTGATTCTTGTCACGCACTGATGAATTACGGCGTAGACCGATACAAACGCCCTGAGAAGATTTCCATTGCAGAAGAGACAGCAAGACAAGAAGAACGCGAAGCTTATCTGCAATCTCAAGTGAATGAGCTATGGCGAACCGTTCCTCAAAATAAAAGTAAGGAAGAAGAGACCAAGATCCGCTTTCCTAGCGAGCCTCAAGAAAACATTCTCTACTTTATCGAGAAGAACGCACCACTGCTTGAACCTTGGCAACGAGAGTGTGTTCGCATCGTTCGCAAAGTGAGCCAATACTTCTACCCTCAAAAACAAACTCAAGTGATGAACGAAGGCTGGGCAACCTTCTGGCATTACACCATTCTTAACCACCTTTACGACGAAGGCTTGGTGAGTGATAAGTTCATCTTAGAATTCCTACACAGCCATACCAGTGTCGTCGCACAACCTGCCTACAACAGTCCTTATTTCAGCGGGATAAACCCTTATGCGCTTGGCTTTGCGATGTTTAGAGACATCCGACGCATCTGTGAAGAGCCAACCGATGAAGATAGAGAGTGGTTCCCTGAGTTAGCCGGAAGTGATTGGTTAGAAGCGGTGCACTTTGCGATGCACAACTTCAAAGATGAAAGTTTCATCAGCCAATACCTTTCTCCAAAAATCATTCGAGACTTTAAGCTGTTCTCTGTACTCGACGACGACCGTAAAAATACCATTGAGGTGAGTGCTATTCATGATGATCCGGGCTATCGCCTGATTCGTGAGAAGCTTGCGGCGCAATACAACCTAAGTAACCTTGAACCAAACATTCAGGTGTTTAATGTCGATGTTCGTGGTGACCGCTCAATGACACTGCAATATGTGCCTCACGACCGCATCCCGCTTGATAAAGGCTACGACGAAGTGATGAAGCATCTCTATCGCTTGTGGGGCTTTGATGTGATTTTGGAAGAGCTCAAAGATACGGGTCATAGAGAGATTCTGACTACTTGTCCAAAACGTAATGATTATGGAGCCAAGATTTAATACCCATCATAGTAAGTAGATTATGGGTATAAAACTCCGCTCCCCCTACAACATAGTGGTCACCCGCTCGGAAGTGGAGCAATAAAAAGCGCATAAGTCTGATGACTTATGCGCTTTCTTTTTAAGGCTCGAACTAAATAAGCTTAAACAATAGGCTTTTGACCGCGTTCAATCAGCTTCATCAGCACGCTGTCTGCAGATTTACCTGCCACGCCAGCTAGCTTGTCTGACAGCTTTTTCTTCTGTACATAGTGAATCGCTAGAACCGTCTTGTCTTTGCATGCTTCAACAACTAAGTCATCAGAAGTACGGATCTCATCCACCAGCCCAAGTTCATGTGCTTGTGTACCAAACCAGTGCTCACCCGTTGCAACCTTATCAAGGTCTAGCGCTGGACGATGGTCACGAATGAAGTCTTTGAATAAGCCGTGTGTCTCTTCTAGCTCTTCTTTGAACTTCTCACGTGCTTTATCGCTGTTCTCACCAAACATAGTCAGTGTGCGCTTGTACTCACCCGCAGTTAGCTGTTCAAACTCAATGTCGTGCTTTTTAAGCAGTTTATTGAAGTTTGGCAGTTGAGCGATAACACCAATAGAGCCAACAATAGCAAACGGTGCAGATACAATTTTGTCTGCGATACATGCCATCATGTAACCGCCGCTTGCCGCCACTTTGTCTACCGAGATAGTCAGAGGCAAACCTGCCGCTTTGATACGATCAAGTTGAGAAGACGCCAGACCATAGCCGTGAACCATGCCACCGCCAGACTCAAGTTTCAGCAATACTTCATCACCTTCACGAGCCACAGCCAGAACCGCCGTTACCTCTTCACGTAATGAAGCCACTTCTTTCGCATCAATGCTGCCGTTAAAATCAAGAACGAATAGATGTGGTTCACGCTTGCTATCAAGCTCACCCTCTTTCGCTGCTTTCTTCACTTCTTTACCGCGTGATTTTACTTTCTCTTTTTCCGCTTTCTTTTCTGCTTTATCACGGGCTTTGATGAAAGCATCATCGTGTAGATGGTGCTCTAATTGTTCAATCGTCTGTTTATGGTGTTCAGATAGGTTCGTGATTTCCAGCTCACCTTTAATCGCGCTTGATTTTCCACCCACAGATTTAGCAATCACTAAAATTGCAATGATGGCGATTACAACGGTCGCAATCTTGGCTAAAAACAAGCCGTAGTCCAACAAAAATTCCAATGTCATATCCCCTATTGTATGAATTAGTGTATTGTAACCATCTTGTCACGATTACCAAGAATTTCTCATCATTCCTGCGGTTATCTGTGTGATTAAACATCAATGGAATGACGAACATAATAAAAGAAAGAAGGATAAGCACAGTGGATTACCCAATCTCTACAGATGCCCTCAAAGATAAAGTAATTTTGGTTACAGGTGCCGGTGCTGGCATTGGTCGCCAAGCTGCACTAAGCTTCGCTCAACATGGCGCAACTGTCATTCTGTTAGGCCGCAATGTTAAAAACCTAGAATTCATTTACGATGAAATCGAAAGCGCTGGTTACCCGCAGCCTGCAATTATCCCATTGGATTTAAAAGGTGCGACAAAGCAGAACTACGTTGATATGGCTGAAACCATTCAATCACAGTTCGGTCGTTTAGACGGCCTACTTCATAATGCTGGCGTTCTTGGCACTCTGAGCCCGTTTGAGCAGATTGATGAAGAAACCTTTGATGATGTTATGCAGATCAATGTGAAGTCTGAGTTCTTGATGACTCAAGCTCTGCTACCTGCACTTAAAAAAGCAGAAGCAGGTCGTATCGTATTCACCTCTTCTACCGTTGGTCACTCTGGCCGTGCATTCTGGGGCACTTACGCGATTTCTAAGTTTGCTACCGAAGGGATGATGCAGATCTTAGCGGATGAGCTTGAAGACACAAACATCCGTGTTAATGCGATCAACCCAGGTGGTACTCAAACACGTATGCGTGCAAAAGCGTACCCAGGAGAAGATGCGAATAAGCTAAAAACGCCACTCGACATCATCCCACTGTACCTACACTTAATGAACCCAAGTGTGACAGACATTAATGGCCAATGTATCGATGCTCAACCTAAGTAACTGATATCATTGACCAATAGTAAAAAGTCGCTTCCATAGCGGCTTTTTTTGTATCTAAATCAATCAACTATTACTGCCGCTAATTTTCATCATTTCTCTTTGCATCTTTTTCATTGTTAAATATACTGTATAAATATACAGGTATTTAATTATGCATGAACTAATAAAAAACTTACAAGACCGCCAGCTAATCTGGAAAGGGTTACAATCAACAACGCAAGGAAGCACCACTTCAACAGGCTATCCTCAACTGGATAAACAGCTTGATGGCGGCTTCCCGACGCACGGCGTTATTGAAGTTGAATCACAACAAGGGATCGGCGAGCTTCGCCTACTGACGCCCTATTTATCTCAACAAAACTCGCAAAAACTGGCCATATTCATTAACCCGCCAGGGAAGATCTGTGCTGAGTTTTTTAACAGCCAAGGCATTGAATTAGAAAACATTCTCGTTATCCAGCCTCAACGCGATCTCGATGCGTTGTGGGCAGCTGAGCAGTGCCTCAAAAGCGGCGCTTGTCACTCTGTATTGCTATGGGGAGCCGATCTAGAAATACACCAAACAAAGCGCCTACAAGCAGCCAGTGAAACCGGTAAGTGCCTGCAGTTTCACTTTAAAGCCACCAGCCATAATCAATTATCCCTGCCCGTTTCCTTAAGCATGAAACTCTCTTCTCACGCGCAGGGATTAAAGGTTGAAGTGACTAAGAGAAAAGGCAGCTGGTCGTATGGCAGCTTTATTCTAGACATGACACACTACTGGCCGTTACTCACAGAGAAAGTCGTTTATGAAGACAATTCAGACCGCGCTTTGTCTGGTAACACTGTGCTGGCTTTTCCTATTGCGAAGCAAGGCTAACGTATGTTGTGGCTTTATCTGCACTTTCCATCTCTGCAGTTGGATACCTTGTTTAACTCTAATGAATTGGGTTCGAGCGAAGACTCACGCGAACAACCTATTATCATCGTGGATGAAAAAGATCACCATGTACTGCAAGCAAACCCAGCTGCGCTGCAATCGGGAATTTCGCTTGGTATGGGCTTAGGGTCTGCAGCAGCTTTGTGCCACAACTTACACGTCCACCCTTACAGTATTGAACTGGAGAAAAGTAAGCTTAAAGAGATCGCTCAATGGGCGTATCTGGTCACTTCCGACATGGCGTTATTGCCACCTAATGGTTTGTTGATTAAAGCCTCTAACATGCTGTCACTTTACGACGGGCTAGATAACTACTGGCATGAGCTCAAAAGCCACTTAGAAACGCTCAATATCCAGTTCAGCTTCGCTACGGGTTATTCGCCGCTTTCTGCGATCCTTTTGGGTAAGCAAGCGATCAACCAAGCAACAAACAATATTGAGCAGATGAAAACTTGGGTCAATCAACAAGCATTAATTTCCAGTGAGCTACCGACCAAGCAAGTGGAACGCCTGAACCGTGTCGGTATCAATACCGTTGAAGACTTATTAAAGCTGCCTTTGCAAGAGGTCGCACGCCGCTTTGATATCGACTTGGTGAATTATGTCGGTCGCCTTAACGGCCAGTTCAAGCACCCGATTGATTTCTATCATCCACCAGAGAATTTCCAGCAATATTTGGAGCTATTGTTTGATATTGAAAACATCCTATTTATCGAAAAGCCGTTGCTGAAATTACTGAATCAACTCGAATGTTTTTTGAAGCTACGCGATCGAGTGGCTTTCGAGTTAACTCTGACTTTACACCTAAGAGATAAAGACGATCACCCTGTCTCTTTTTATTCGGCACAAGGTGATTACCTTGCTGAAAAATGGGCGAACCTTACTCATCTCACCTTAGAGTCACTCAAGCTCACCGCACCGGTTCAAGGACTGACCCTCAGCTTGGTTCGTCATGGAGAACCCCAAATGGCCTACCATGATCTTTTTGATGGTAATACCGGAACACTTGCCGCGTTAGATTTGCTCTCACTACTGCAAGCAAAGCTTGGACAAGCCTGTATTCAAACACCAAAAATACAGCACGACCCAAGGCCAGAAAAGGCCAATCAGTATTCGCTCCCAACACTGAGTAAGTCTGTGACAAAAAGGCAAACACCCCCAGAGAGCGAGCAACAAACCATAGCTCTCAGCGTCGTTCAACAGCGGCTCAGGCCCAGTATTTTACTGCCAGAGCCCGAAGCCTTAACCGAAAGCGTCACCTTATCTCAAGGCCCAGAGCGCATTGTGTCTGGCTGGTGGGACGGAGAGAAGGTCATTCGTGACTACTTTATTGCTCACAGCGAAAACGGTCGGTGGCTCTGGATATTTAAAACGCCAGATAAACAGTGGTTTTTGCACGGCTTATTTAGCTAGTCGGTAAGAACGTAAGTCAGCAAGAAACTTTGTTAGCTCCTCCGTTCTACTTATTCAATTTCAGCGTCCCTTTTCAATCATGTTCACTCGCAATGGTTAAGTGAGATTACGTTATGTCTCAGCAATACTCAGAGCTTTTCTGTCAAAGTAATTACTCCTTTCTAGAGGGAGCTTCGCATGCGGAAGAGCTTGTTTTACAGGCCGACTTCTTACGTTACAAAGCACTCGCGGTTACTGATGAGTGCTCAGTCGCGGGCATCGTTAAGGTTCACTCTGCAATCAAGCAACATAAACTGTCACTCAAGCAAATTGTCGGGAGCATGTTTTGGTTAAATGAAGAGTGCCAAGTGATCTTGATATGCCCAAACAGACAAGCCTACGCCGAGCTGTGCCGTATAATTACCAACGCGAGACGTCGTAGCAGTAAGGGACATTATCAGCTCTCTGAGTGGGATATCATGTCGGCTAAGCACTGCTTTATTCTTTGGCTTCCTCAACAGAAAAATGAAGACGCGCATTGGGGGAAATGGCTCTCCCAGCACCATTCAGGTCGGCTTTGGATCGGCTTACAAAGACACCTAAAGCAAACCGACCAGCAGTACACAGATTACTGCGTTGAGCTGTCACAACATCATCAACTGCCGATAACAGCTTGTGGTGGCGTGCTAATGCACAATGCTAACCGCTTACCCTTACAGCACTCACTCACTGCGATAAAGTACCAAAAGCCCATTACCGAAGTGGGCAGTCACTTACTCGCTAATGCCGAGCGCTGTTTACGGAGTATCAATAAGCTCTCTCATATCTTCAAAGCGGAGTGGCTAGAAGAGAGCAACCGTATCGCTGAGCTGTGTGAATTTGATTTAAATAGCTTGCGATACGAATATCCCAGTGAGCTGATTCCTCAAGGGGAGACACCCATGAGTTATCTGCGCATGTTGGTCGAAAAAGGAAAACGAGCTCGCTTCCCACAAGGTGTACCTGACGACATCCAACAGATCATAGAGAAAGAATTGGGATTAATTGACGAGCTTGACTACCCTTTCTTTTTTCTCACCATTCACGACATCGTGATGTTTGCCAAAAGCCAAGGCATTCTTTACCAAGGTCGAGGTTCAGCGGCCAATTCCGTGGTCTGTTACTGCTTAGAAATCACCTCTGTCGACCCAAGACATATCTCGGTGCTGTTTGAGCGTTTCATCAGTAAAGAGCGCGATGAGCCGCCTGATATTGATGTCGATTTTGAACACGAACGTCGTGAAGAAGTCATCCAATACATCTATAAAAAATACGGTAGAGAACGGGCTGCACTTGCTGCAACAGTCATCTCTTATCGCTTCAAAAGTGCGGTGAGAGATGTGGGGAAAGCATTAGGGCTACAAGAAACTCAGCTCGACTACTTCATCAAGAACACCAATCGCAGGGACAAAAGCTTAGGTTGGCAGGCTCAGCTCACTCAATTAGGGCTACAACCTGATTCTTTGAAGGGGCAGCAGTTTATCCACTTGGTTAATGAGATTATCGGCTTCCCACGTCACTTATCTCAACATGTCGGTGGCTTTGTCATATCCTCAGGGCCTTTGTATGAGCTGGTTCCCGTCGAAAATGCAGCGATGCACGATCGAACCATTATCCAATGGGATAAGGATGATCTAGAAACCTTAGGCTTGCTGAAAGTTGATGTGCTCGCGTTGGGTATGCTCTCTGCGATTCGTAAATGTTTCGACCTGATCAAACGTATTCACGGGCGATCACTGACCATTGCTGAGATCACTCGCCTTAAGGACGATCCTCAGGTTTACGGCATGATTCAGCGAGCAGACACAGTCGGGATATTCCAAATTGAGTCACGCGCACAAATGAGCATGCTGCCAAGGCTTAAACCGAAGACTTATTACGACTTGGTGATTCAAATCGCTATCGTACGCCCAGGCCCTATTCAGGGTGATATGGTGCATCCGTTTCTCAAGCGTCGAGATGGCATTGAGCCAATCAGTTATCCATCTAAAGACGTGGAATCAGTACTGTCGCGCACCTTAGGTGTACCGATATTCCAAGAGCAAGTGATCAAACTCGCGATGGTCGCTGCAGGGTTCACAGGCGGAGAAGCAGATCAACTCAGACGGGCAATGGCCGCTTGGAAGAAAAATGGCAACGTCTTTAAGTTTAAAAACAAACTCATCGAAGGAATGCAAAAGCGCGGCTATGAGACAGAGTTTGCTGAGCAGATCTTTAAACAGATATGCGGCTTTGGCGAGTACGGTTTTCCTGAAAGCCACTCCGCTTCGTTTGCGGTGTTAGCGTATTGCTCCGCTTGGTTGAAATGCTACTACCCAGAGTGCTTCTACGCTTCTCTGTTGAATAGCCAACCGATGGGGTTTTATAGCCCTTCACAGTTGGTACAAGACGCACAACGACACAATGTGGTGATACTTCCGGTATGTGTGAACGCTTCTCAAAACGACCACACGGTTGCCCCTCATCAGAATGGTCTAGCGATTCGCTTAGGGCTGCGACAAATCAAAGGATTCAGCGAGCATGGAATTCAAAGCGTGCTCGCCAATCGTCCACCATCCGGTTATCGCCACCCTAGTCAGGTGAAACAGTTATCGATGAATAAGAAAGATATCGAGCTACTGGCATCGGCCAATGCGCTACATAACGTTTCTGGAGACCGCTTCCAGACTCGCTGGGCGATCATGGACTCGGCGTCGGATTTACCTCTGTTTAGCCAAGCCTATGACGATGCTGAGGCAGGACATGACGAACATGTACTGCACAAGCCCAATGAGATGCAAGATCTACTCGAAGACTTCACCAGTGTCGGAATTTCATTGAACAAGCACCCCATCACTTTGCTCGAAGAAGCAGGACGATTAGGTCGATTCACACACATGAAAGATTTAATACAGCAAAGACACAAATCTATGGTCACCGTTGTCGGATTAGTCACAGGTAAACAATCTCCCGGCACCGCGGCAGGTGTCACCTTTGTCACGCTAGAAGATAGCACTGGCAATATTAATGTCGTGGTATGGGGAGCAACCGCGCGCGCTCAACAACAAGCTTATCTCACAGCCAAGGCGTTAAAAGTACAAGGGATATTAGAAAAAGAAGGAGAAGTTGTGCATGTTATCGCGGGGAAACTTATCGATATTACCGATGAAATTGTTGGCTTGAAAACCAAATCTCGGGATTTTCATTAGCGAAGTAGCAATTGTCCTCAATCGGTCCTTGGCTAAAGAAACGAAAGAAAGAGCAACGAAAAAGGGAAGCATCCGCTTCCCTTCAATTCCAGTTGTTGAGTTATGACTCAACTTCAGCTTCCGTACGTCTTTTCTTAAATTCCCTATACAGTAATAAGCTCAAAGTCATAACGACTTTAGACGTTAACCATATCATTAAGAGGAACTACCTTAAATTGTGTGTGAAAAGTTACGCTAGCAGTTGAGCATATTTCGTTAAGAAAAATATGCTGCGTGAATATTAGCAAACGTTTTCTATCAGGTCACTCAAAACAAACCGTACAGCAGCGTTAATTATAAAATCTGACGCATTCGCTCTTGAGTCACTTCAACCAAGAGGTCTGGCTGGAACTTAGAAATAAAGCGGTTACACCCTACTTTCTCAACCATAGCTTCATTAAAACTTCCACTTAATGAAGTGTTTAGCGTTATGAATAGGTCATGCATTCTTAGGTCAGTACGTACTTCATGTGTCAGTTTATAACCGTCCATTTCAGGCATTTCAGCATCGGTGATCATCAACAATATTTCTTGATTGATGTCTTTGCCTTCATCACACCAGCCCTTAAGTAAGGTCAGTGCTTCTAAGCCATCACAACACTCAATAATGTTCAAACCCAACTGCGACAAGGTGCCTTTAATTTGGTTACGCGCTGTTGAAGAGTCATCAACGATAAGCACGTTACGTCCTATCATCTCCTGAGCTAATTGTTCATCTAAAACGCCTTCAGAGATCGAGACATCGTAATCAATGATCTCAGCCAACACTTTCTCAACATCGATGATCTCGACGATCTTGTGCTGCTCTTCTTCTTGAATATGCGTAATAGCGGTTAGGTAGTTTGCACGGCCTGTTGTCTTTGGCGGCGGCTGGATTTCTGTCCATGTCGTGTTCACGATATTACGAACTTGCCCAACCAAGAAACCTTGTACGGTTCGGTTGTATTCCGTAATGATCAAGTTGCTCTCTTGAGATTCCGCACGAGATGGCGGAAAGCCAATGGCACTACGCAAATCAATAACAGGCACCGATTCACCACGTAAAGACGCAACACCCGTAATATGATGATGAGAGCCCGGTAAGCGAGTGAGTACTGGCACTTTGAGGACTTCTTTCACTTTAAATACGTTAATCGCAAATAGTTGACGACTATTTAAGCTGAATAACAAGAGTTCCAGACGGTTTTCACCGACCAGTTTGGTTCTCTGATCAACCGAATGTAAAACGCCAGACATACAACACCTTAGTGACAAATAATAACTGTGGCTACAATAGCCTACTTCAATAGGTTAAAGCAAAGCGCCAATGCACAGAATGCTTAAACTAAGTACAACAAATGATGTTATACAAAGCTTAAGTACATGGAAAGGTTCAAGGTAAGGCTACAAGACGAGAAAAAGGGGTTAACCTTCAATAACTTTCATTAACAGTTGGCCATCGTATAAGGCCTGCTTGATGAGCGCAGCACCTGGCATGGTTGCCTGCTTATAAAAACGAGATTCCACCAGCTCTAAGTCTTTATGGTAAACCGATAGACTCTGCTCTTCGATACACTTTTGAATCGCCGGGTATAACACGCTCTTCGCCTGATTGATAACACCACCCACCAAGATTTTCTCTGGGTTGAACAGGTTAATCACAATCGCAATCGCAGAACCTAGATAACGGCCTAACTGTTCAATCACTTCGACAGCCAGCGGATCCCCATTAGCAGCGGCAGCACAGATCTGTTCAATAGTGACGTCTTCAAACACCGTTAGCGTTGATTCTTCACCATTTACCAATCGCTCTTTGACTTGCTCACGGATTGCCTGAGAACTCGCCACCGTTTCTAAACAGCCTCGATTACCACAGTGGCAAAGCTTGCCTTCTTTATCGATCTGGATATGCCCCAACTCACCGATGTTACCGTGACGTCCTTGCAGAACGCGACCATCAAGAATGATCCCGGCACCTAAACCGTGGTGAATCGAGATAAGAACAGAGTTGTCGTTGTCTTGTGAGTTACCAAACAGCTTTTCTGCTAATGCCCACGCTCGGGTATCATTGGCAATAAAAACTGGCAAACCGGTTTCTTTGTAGATCTCCGGCCCCAACGCTAAGTTTTCAACGTTATAGTGCGGCATCTGCAACACAATACCTTGCTCTGAATTCACCAGACCTGGCAGTGTGATAGCGATACTCGTCACCCTGTCGAGTTGCTCGGCATAGGTTTGGAAGAACTCATCGATTTCATGGAGAAGACGCGCAAGCACATCGTCTTGATCACGTTCATGGATATCAATCTTGGTATCGATAAGCACGTCGCCGCCCAATTCATGGAGCGCGATCGTCAAGTATCCGCGACCAAGACGCATCGACAAAAATTGCCAACCTTCGTTATTGGTTTGCAGACCGACAGCAGGACGCCCACGAGTCGTGGCTTCTTGAACCGTCGTTTCGTGAATAAGGTGAGCTTCAATGAGTTCACGGGTAATTTTAGTAATACTCGCCGGAGCCAACTCACTTTGCTTGGACAGATCGATACGAGAAATAGGACCTTTAAGGTCAATTAGTTTATATACACGACCAGCATTGACCTGTTTGATATGATCAATATGGCCCGGTTGAGCCATGTACATTTTACGCTCCAGAAATCATCAACGAGGTAATTTTTTTACTTTGCGAAGTAATTGTGAAGTCACTTGGTATATCGCCGTGACCAGTATCACGTATATACATGAATCTTTGTGTATCGAGTCAAATAGTTCGAGGAAAATTAACACCCACATCGATAATTTGCGACTTAATTTTCAGAATAAAACATCGTATTTGAGCCCTGAATTCAATAATTAAAGGCAAATCAAGAAATATCCTCCTAGCTCCCAATAAATTATCAATTAATGCATATACTTAATTCAGTCTTTTAAAAGATTACTTGGCCTCACTCTAGGAGTATTCATGACAGCCGAATTAAGAAAAACGAAAATCGTCACAACGCTAGGCCCTTCTACTGATAAAGGTAACGTGCTTGAAGAGATCATCAAAGCCGGTGCCAATATTGTTCGTATGAACTTCTCTCACGGCACCAGCGACGACCATATACAACGCGCAGAAAAAGTCAGAGCAATAGCAAAAAGACACGGTACTCAAATCGCCATTCTCGGAGACTTACAAGGTCCCAAGATTCGTGTGTCGACATTCAAAGATGGCAAAATCCAACTTGCCGTAGGCGACCTGTTCACTCTCGATAGCAGCCTAGGTTTAGGTGAAGGCAATCAAGAAGCCGTTGGCCTTGATTACAAAGAACTGCCTAACGACGTATCCGCCGGCGATATACTGTTGCTTGACGATGGTCGTGTTCAACTCAAAGTAACCAAAGTGGAAGGCTGTCGCGTTCATACCGAAGTCATCATTGGCGGCCCACTCTCAAATAACAAAGGCATCAACAAAAAAGGGGGTGGCCTTTCCGCAGAAGCGCTAACAGAAAAAGACAAGCGCGACATCGTCACCGCCGCACAAATCAAAGTGGATTACCTAGCGGTGTCTTTCCCTCGTAATGGTGAAGACATGCACTATGCTCGTCAGCTTGCACGAGAAGCCGGCTTAGAAGCTCACCTCGTCGCAAAAGTGGAGCGAGCAGAGACAGTAGCTACAGTTGAGAACATGGATGACATCATAATGGCCTCAGATGTGGTCATGGTGGCTCGTGGTGACCTCGGAGTGGAAATTGGCGACCCTGAGTTAGTCGGAGTACAAAAACAGCTTATACGCCGTGCCAGAGCGCTTAACCGAACTGTCATCACCGCAACTCAGATGATGGAATCAATGATTTCTGCGCCAATGCCAACCCGTGCCGAAGTTATGGATGTTGCCAACGCCGTACTCGATGGCACCGATGCTGTGATGCTGTCTGGTGAAACTGCAGCTGGTGACTACCCAGTCGAGACCGTAAAATCGATGGCTGAAGTCTGTATTGGTGCGGAAAAAATGGCAGGCATTAATAACCAATCCAATTACCGTATTGACCGCACCTTTGTTACTGCCGAAGAAACCGTTTCGATGGCGACCATCTACTCTGCAAACCATATGGAAGGCATTAAAGGCGTTGTCACTCTCACCGAGTCAGGCCGCACCGCACTGATGATGTCTCGCCTGAGTGCCGACATGCCGATCTACGCGCTGTCTCGTAACGAAGGAACGCTTAATCGCTGTACCTTATACCGAGGTGTGACACCAATCTACTTCGAGACAGAAGCCGAAGACAGCTTTGACATTGCACTATCTACACTCACTTGCTTGAAAGAGAAAGGACACCTTAAGTTTGGTGACCTAGTGATCGTCACTCAAGGCGACATTATGGATGTAGCAGGGTCAACCAACTGTATGAGAATCTTGCCTGTCACCTAATATTTGACCTTAAGGCGAAACGATTCGCCTAATCTCAAAAACTTAAAAGGGTTATCGAACCAAGTTCAATAACCCTTTTTCATTTCAGAACACGACTCACTAAAATCTGCTTAAACAGCATAACGAGCTCACAGCATGCTAGCTCATCAACTTCGGGAATTAGTTACCCGCAGCAATGGTGGCTAACTGTGGCATATGCGAGTTGCGAGCGTTTTCCGTTGAGGTATAGGTCTCCACAAATCGGTAACCGGCTTCTAAACCCAATTCGTAATCATGCAGTAAATCATCTTTATGACTCATTAATGAGCTCGATTTAAGCGTTTGACTAGGTGCTATCTGAACCACAAACGCGTCGTCTGGTGGCGAATTCAAAAAATCCTGAGTCAATGAGTAGGTCTGATAATGCACCATCAGCATGTCAGCCAACCCTGAATCAAACTTATCTCCGATTAAATGACTTAAGCGATAAATATCATCTGCACCAAATAGCCAGCGACCACCGTTCAGCAGGTCTAAATGCCCACGGTCACGCTTCTGCTCTTTTGAGCGCATAATTTGTTGTTGGAAGAAAGAGGTCCAGTCGGTTTTCCACTGTTCCACTTTCTGTTGCCAATGGCCTTGAACACTGTCGAAAGATTCGCGGAACCACTCCAGTTCTTCTGCAGATATAGGTTTAGGCGCTTTGACTGAAGATCCCTTAACTGGTGCTTCAACCAAATGGGTATTACCTTCCTCCACCACTGGCTCAGTACGAATCACCACAATAGAACGAGCTTGTCTTCGCCACGCTTCCTGAACTGGGATACACGCCGATACACCACCGTCCACATAAGCACTGTCACCAATAAAGACTTCGTCATTGTACAAGCGAGGAATAGCACAGGTCGCAATCATCACCTTGTACCAATCTTCGCCCAATAATGGGAAGTAGTGGTCTCGTAAGTCTTTGGAATCCGTTACAGCCGCATAGAAGTGGCGATCGCCTAGCGTTTGTCGCCCTAAATCCAGATCGAGCTTATATGGGTAAGCCATGATTTGTTCTAGCGCCCATTCTAATCCTAGGTTCTTTCTGTGTCGTATATAGGAAAAGAGATTGAAGAACTCTGGTGAGGTTGTGAGGTCGAGAACAAAAGAACGTCCAAGGCCTTTATCACGGCACAGATAAGCACATAAGTTGAGAGCACCTGCTGAGGTACCAAAAAATTCGTCGAAGGGGTCAAAATTTGAGAGAAGAAAGGCATCCAGCACTCCAGAAGTAAAAATACTTCTCTGTCCGCCACCTTGAGCGACCAGTGCTGTTTTTCCAGCAATAAACTTAGCGTAATAATCCAAGTCTATTGCTGTATCAATATTGGTTATAATCCCACTATTCATTATTCCCTGAGTATCAAAACTCAGCCTCGCAATAGATGGTATTAACTACCAATCGCAATAAAGCCAAATGAAAGAATGATCATGTAGATAAACACGGTAATTTGTAGGGCATTTTTCAGATTATGGTCCATAGACACCTCTGGTTTATTATTAATTTGTCGAGTCTCTATTTAAGTACTATCAGGTGTGTGAAGTATCTTCAAGAATCGTCGAAATTAGTCGCACAATATTGATGTAACCATCACAATTAGTAAGTGTATGGATAAGGATATACTCATGAATAACAAAGCAAATATGATGGCACTGATTACGCTTCTCTCCGTTTCAAGCGCGTATGCTTCGCCGGAGATCATCATTACACCTATGGTAGGTTATACCGGCGGTGGCAGTGTCGAAGACCAGGACGGTAAAACCTATGACATGAAAGGCTCTGAAAATTACACCTTTGCCATTGAAACGCCACTTGAAAAAGGACGCATCGGCTTCTTCTACTCCAATCAGAGCTCGGAATTAGAAACGCTTAACCTAAGCTCCTCCATCCAATACCTGCACCTTCAAAGCAGCATCTACTACCCTGCTTCGCCTGTGTTGTCGGGTTATCTAGGGCTAGGCCTGGGTGCTTCTTACGTCGATGTAGACTGGGCAAAAGATAAGTATGGATTCTCAACTTCTATCTTTGGTGGCTTAGAGTACAAATTTAGTGACCGACTAGCGTTGAACACACAAGTACGTTGGTTAGGCACGGTTGTCGACAACGATACCTCCGGTGTTTGTAATATCCCAAATAACGGGCAAGAGTGCATCATTCGCTTTGATACCGACTGGATGAACCAATTCCAAGCCAATGTCGGACTGAGTTTTACTTTCTAAGCGGCTCAATGAAGCAAAAATATAAGATCGGCCCAAACTAAAAAACCAGCTAAATGCTGGTTTTTTCATTATTAAAACGGTTTTAGTTCAGGTTAGAACTTATAGGTAACACCTAAAGCGCCGCCCACTTGCAACTCAACACCTTTATACATATCGAGTTCAGGGTGAACTTGAGCGTAAGCATTCCAACCTTCGTAGAAATTCACTTTCACGCCTAACGGCAAGCGTAAGCCAAAGTCGTCATTCCATTCAGCCCAAGCACCAGCACCGACGTACCAGCTCAACGGAGCTTCAGTCTCGAACTGACCACGCTTCAAAATGTAATCAAAGGCAGCGCCGTCATTGCCAATCGTAGCACGGTATTTCTGATCAAATTCCACAACGACACTCAGGTCTTGGTCAATGGCGAGTCCAACTTCCAAAGCTGGAGCTTCAGAAGCTTGAGCAAACGAGGCTCCGCTGCAGCACATAAGGCCGATCAAGTAACGATGTTTCATAATATTCTCAGACTGTACTTAAAAAACGGAAGTCTACTGGAATCTCAGCAAAAGGTGTCATCGCTGGGTAAAAGATAAAAGACACGAAAAATTTGGGAACGACCATCAAATGATCGAGTTGAATGATAAGTACCTGAGTTAATGGAGATTAAGCACAATAGATCTTTCATAGAGCAGAAAACAAAAAAGGAGGCCTTTCGGCCTCCTTTCAATTTATTGAATCAGAGAATTAACCGTTGTTACGGATCCACTCATCCATGTCTGTCTTAAGGTTGTCAGACTTAGTACCGAAGATAGCTTGTACGCCACCCGCTACTACTACAACACCTGCAGCGCCTAGTTTCTTCAGCTTGTCTTGGTCAACAAGAGCTGTATCAGCTACTGCAACACGTAGACGAGTAATACAAGCGTCAAGACCAGTGATGTTCGCTTTGCCACCGAATGCAGCAACTAGCTCACCAGCAAGTTCAGAACCAGTCGCAACTGACTCTTCTTCAGTCTCGTCTTCACGGCCTGGAGTTTTAAGGTCTAGAGCTTTAATCACAGTGCGGAATACGATGTAGTAAATTGCAGCGTAAGCAATACCACATACAACCATTAGGCCCATCTTAGACGCGTTGCCAGATAGAACTAGGAAGTCGATTAGACCGTGTGAGAAAGATGTACCGTGTACAAAACCTAGAGTGTTCGCAAGAACGTATGCAGAACCAGCTAGTAGAGCGTGGATTGCGTACAGTACTGGAGCAACGAATAGGAAAGAGAATTCGATTGGTTCAGTGATACCCGTTAGGAATGAAGTCAACGCAGCAGAAGCCATGATGCCCATTACTTTAGCGCGGTTTTCAGGCTTAGCTGAGTGTGCAATCGCGATTGCAGCAGCAGGTAGACCGAACATCTTGAACATGTAACCACCAGCTAGCTGACCGAAGCCATTGCCCGCTGCACGAGATGCGTCATCAGCAACTAAGTAACAAGTAAGAACACCGTTTTGAGTTTCACCAGCAGCGTTTACACAAGTACCAGCTTCAAAGAAAAAAGGTACGTTCCAAACGTGGTGAAGACCAAATGGAATTAGAGAACGCTCAACGATACCGTAGATACCAAACGCCACTTGTGGGTTTTGGTGAGCAGCCCAATCAGAGAACGCAGAGATAGCGCCGCCAACTGGTGGCCATACTACAGATAGTAGGATTGCTAGACCAATCGCAGAGAAACCTGTGATGATTGGCACAGCACGCTTACCAGCGAAGAAGCCAAGGTACTCTGGTAGTTGAATACGGAAGAAACGGTTGAATGCCCAAGCAGCAACACCACCGACTAGGATACCACCTAGTACACCAGTATCGATTTTATCAACGCCCATTACACCAGCCATTACGCCAAGTGTAGCAGTCATGATGCCATAACCAACGATAGCAGCTAGACCCGCTACACCATCGTTGTTAGTAAAGCCAAGTGCAACACCTACTGCGAACAGTAGTGCCATTTGACCGAATACTGAACCACCAGCTTGTTCCATTAAGTTTGAAACGATTTCTGGAATGAAAGGAAGATCTGCTGCACCGACACCTAGCAAAATACCCGCAACTGGTAAAACTGATACTGGAAGCATCAGAGACTTACCAACTTTCTGCAGGCTAGCAAAAAGGTTCTTAAACATGTTTATGCTCCTGATAAAGATAAAATAATTATATTGGGTTCTAACGGCACACCCCCGTAGCCTATATGTTAGCACCCTGCGAAAATGTAACCATGTATTGCATTATATTTTCTGCCGCTAAATATATATTGATGGGGAACTAACTTTCTAGTCACTTACGAAATTTAGTTCCAAAACACGTCTTGGATCACATGTCAAATCTAGAAATGCAATGCTTTACAAGTGTTTAATGCATTGAAATATATAAGTATTTTTCAAGAGCCCTATTATTTTACTGGGTAAATAAAATAGGAGCGAATGTTATTTTTAGTAACAAAATTACAAATGTTATAATTAGCGCTCTCAAGTTCAACATAATTCGTAAACATTAAAAAAAAACGTATTTTTGGTGATCAAAAACACAAAAAGGGAGCTTTTGCTCCCTTTTATTTGTTTAGTTAGTTTTTTATCGCAAAAAAAGTTTTCGGTAATTTTTGGTTGTTTGTTCAGCAACCTCTTTCATTGACAGCCCTTTCAGCTGCGCGATATAAGCCGCCACTTCGACGACATATGCAGGCTGATTCTGTTTACCTCGATATGGAATCGGAGCCAAGTATGGCGAATCCGTCTCGATCAGCAACCTATCTAGGGGTAGGTTTTTCACAACATCTTTAAGTTCTGTGGCTTGTTTAAAGGTCACAATACCTGAGATCGAGATATAAAAACCTAACTCCATTGCCGCTTCGGCGAACGCTTGATCTTCAGTAAAGCAATGAATCACACCACCGCACTTCTCTGCTCCACCATCGCGTAAAATAGCTAACGTATCTTCACGCGCGTTACGCGTGTGGATGATCAAAGGTTTATTAAGCTCAACAGCCAACTCAACGTGCTGCTTGAACCTGATCTGTTGTAGTTCTGCCGTCTCTGGTTGGTAGTGATAATCTAAACCTGTCTCTCCAATCGCCACAACCTTAGGGTTGCTCGCGTATTCACGCATTGTCTCTAGGCTGAAATCACTTTCAACATCGAGAGGGTGAACGCCACAAGAGGCTTTAACGTTATCAAACGGCGAGATCATCTCGAGCATATTTTCAAACGAATCGAGTGTCACACCGACAGAAAGCAATTGGTCTACATTAGCAGCCTTCGCCTTGTTAACCACATCTTCTACGCTGGTGTGTAAATCTTGGTAATCCAGTTTGTCTAAATGACAGTGGGAATCTACGAACATGTTTCCTCGCAAGTGGCTATCAGCCAATTCATTATGAGTAGCTCCGTATTGAGCCCAGGGTGTTGCTTTAACTGCTCAATCAATGTCAGCAGTTTATTCGATGCTGCATAAGCACTTTGATAAGACATCGCCTCACACAGTGCTTTCGCACTCGGAGTGAAAGCCTGATTCGCCAAACCAAAATGCAGCTTCTGTACATCTGACAATAGATGCCAAAGCCAGCCAAGTTGAATCAAAGGGTCTTTGCTAAGCTCTGTAGAGAACTTTAGCATGTCAGGTTGAGTGCCTTTTATCACATTCACAAAGCCATCGAGCGCTTTTGTTGAAGCTTCAACGCCACCTTGCTCAAACATCGCTTTTGCTTTTAAAGGCGCGTTGTCATTGAGTGCTAAAATATACTGCGGTACCGCTTTGCCCACTTCACCATCTAACCACGCTGATGCTGTCTCTAACTGCGGACTAACCACATTAAATTGCTGACAACGGCTAATAATAGTCGGCATTAAGCGATTACTGTTACGAGTAGACAGAATGAAGATGCACTTGCTTGATGGCTCTTCCAGAGTTTTCAATAGTGCGTTGGAAGCCGATTCGTTCATTGCTTCAGCAGGGTTAAGCAAAATAACGCGCAAACCACCTAACTGAGAAGACTCTTGAGCCCAGCGGTTACTGGCACGCACTTGATCAACCGTGATCGACTTACCTTCTTTCTCGGGTGAGATCACATGAAAATCAGGATGACTGCCCGACTTCATTAACTCACAGCTGTGGCAAAACCCGCACGACTCGCTTTCATAGTTCGTGCACATCAATGCGTCGGTAAGTTGGCTAATCAAAGCATCAACGCCGAGCCCTTCCGGTGCATTAACAATCACAGAGTTAGGAAAACGCTCCGCATCGAGACTTTTTTTCCACTCACTCCATACCGGTGTGAGCCAAGAATACACTTCAGCCATGACTACCTACTGTTTGTCGAGCCAAGCAGTTAGCGCGACTTTAATATCAGCGGCTACTTGCTCAATTTCTTGCTGCGCGTTAATCACAAGTACAGAATCATCTTGTTCTGCAATTTCTAGATAGCGCTCACGCGTGCGGTCGAAAAATGAGATGTCCATCTTTTCAATTCTATCAAGCTCACCACGGCCTCTAGCACGCTCTAGCCCTACTCTAGGGTCTAGGTCCAAATATAGCGTTAGATCGGGTTTAAAGCCGCCTAGCGTGGTTGCTTTCAGTGATTCCATAGTCGTGCGCGCGATCTGGCGACCACCACCTTGGTATGCCTGTGAAGACATATCATGACGATCACCCAATACCCATTGACCATTGGCGAGTGCCGGCTTGATGACGTTCTCGACTAATTGAACACGTGCTGCATACATCAACAGCAATTCAGTCATGTCTTGAAGCTTCTCGCCTTCGTGCTCTTCTTTAACCAATGAACGCATCTTTTCAGCTAAGACAGTACCACCCGGCTCGCGAGTATTAACAATATCTTCAACACCCGATGCTTTTAATGTCTCAACGATGGCATTGATTGCTGTGCTTTTGCCAGCGCCTTCAAGGCCTTCAACCACGATAAATTTCGACTGATTCATAATTATTTCTTTATCTGTTTTTTCTTAATTGCTTTAAGTAAGCTCGCACTGCACGGTTATGCTCAGTCAAACTCTTTGAAAATACGTGACCACCTGTTCCACTCGCAACGAAATACAAGTAGTTGCTCTTCTCTGGATTCAACGCCGCGTTGATAGACGCTTTGCCTGCCATAGCGATAGGTGTCGGTGGCAAGCCACTCATTGTATAGGTGTTGTAAGGCGTTGGCGTGCGTAAGTCTTTCTTACGGATGTTGCCATCGTAGCTGTCACCCATGCCATAGATAACCGTTGGGTCAGTTTGCAAACGCATACGCTTGTTTAGACGGTTAACAAACACAGAAGAAACACGCTCACGTTCTGACGCAACAGCGGTCTCTTTCTCAATGATAGATGCAAGAATTAACGCTTCGTATGGCGATTTAAGAGGCAGCTTATCCGCTCGATTTTCCCACTCTTCATTCACCACGCTCATTAGGTCTCGATGCGCGCGCTTCAACAAATCTAAATCAGTGGTGCCGTAGGTGTAGTGATACGTTTCTGCTAAGAAGAGACCTTCTAGCTTTTCGTTTTCAATACCCAACTTTTCAGCGATCTCTTTTTCAGAAACGCCATCCAATGTCTGTTGAATGAATTCGTTGTCTTTTAGCTGAACAAGCCATTCGTCAAAACGACTGCCTTCAACAAAGGTAATAGTAAACTGGTGTTCTTTCCCTTCTACAAGCACCTGTAGCGCTTGCTCTAAGGTTAAACCCGGTTCAAGCAGGAAAGTACCCGCTTTTACGTCTACAAGCTCAGGATGTAACTTACGGATTAATTTCTCGTAAGGAGAAGCCTCAAACAGCCCCTCGTTAATCAACTGGGCTAGAACGCGGTTAAAGCTGCTACCTGAAGCAACAGTCACGACTTGTGGTTTTTCTAATTGAATAACTTGTTTCAGGTTATCTTGCGCTTGGTTGTAAACATAAAAACCAGCAGCACCGGCTGCAATTAAGCACAAGATAATAAAAATAAATAACTTTTTGATCACGAGTTTAGTTGTCCTTGAAGGCTACGAGTAACGGTTCCAATGTTAAATTGGGTATCACTAATACGGGTAACTGGGGCAACCCCTAAAATGGAGTTTGTCATGAAAACCTCATCAGCTTGCATGAGTTGAGATAAGCAGTAGTCACTAATTGTAACGGAAAGTTCAGCCTGATTCAGCGCGGTTAACACTTGCTTACGCATAACCCCCGCGACACCACTTTGAGTGAGTTGAGGTGTGTATATCGACTGACCTTTGCGCCAGAACAGATTGGCCATGGTGGTTTCAATCACATTGCCCGATATATCAAGAACCACACCATCCAATTCATTAGCTTGATCCATTTCATCTTTCATCAAAATCTGCTCAAGGCGATTATTGTGCTTATGGCCAGCCAGTAGTGGGCTCAAACCTAGCGCTTGATGGCAGATACCGAGTTCAACACCGGAGTCTTGCCACGCTGAATAATGGCTTGGGTAATCAAAGGTACTGATGGTGATTGTCGGCTTGGCGATATTCTTGGTACTGTAGCCACGCCCACCCGCTCCACGACTAACGTGCAGCTTGATCCCTGCTTTTTGATTATGAGGCTTGTTGGCGTTATGGAGCTTCTTTGAACCATCAAGGCTCTTTGTGCCATGAAGAGCGTTATGTTGGATGTGTTGAAGCGCAGTATCGAGCCAAAGACTAACAACATCCCAATCAAGAGCAGAAATGCGTAGTGCTTTAAGGCACTCGTCGACACGGTGCTGATGATCGTGAAGATGTTGTATCTCACCATCACTCACGAGCATTGTCGTAAAACAGCCGTCTCCGTACTGAAACGAGCGATCCAAAATATCGATAGTTTGCTGGCTTTCTCCATCAACCCAAAACATGTTTTTCCCCATAAAAAGAAACGGCTCAATGCTAAAGCATCAAGCCGTTTAAAAACAAGTCTAATTGTGACTATCTACGAGTGTTTACGTCTTTAATAAGATGATTAAATCTTTTTGAAGATCAAACAGCCGTTTGTACCACCGAAACCGAATGAGTTACATGCAGCATATTCCATGTTGCTAACTTCACGCGCAGTGTGAGGTACTAAGTCAATATCTAAGCCTTCTTCAGGATCATCTAGGTTGATTGTTGGTGGAACAATTTGGTCAACCAGAGACATAGCCGTGATGATAGCTTCAGCAGAACCAGCAGCACCTAGAAGGTGGCCTGTCATTGATTTCGTAGAAGAAACCAATACTTGCTTGCTGCCTGCTTCGCCAAGAGCACGCTTGATGCCCTTAACTTCCGCTACGTCACCTGCAGGAGTCGAAGTACCGTGTGCGTTTACATAACCGATTTGTTCACCAGTAATGCCAGCATCACGCATAGCCGCTTCCATTGCTAGTGCGCCACCTGAGCCATCTTCACTTGGAGATGTCATGTGGTAAGCGTCACCCGACATACCGAAGCCAACTAGCTCACAGTAAATCTTAGCGCCACGAGCTTTCGCATGTTCGTACTCTTCAAGAACCATCATGCCTGCACCGTCGCCAAGAACGAAGCCATCACGGCCTTTGTCCCATGGACGAGAAGCTTTTTGAGGCTCATCGTTACGAGTAGAAAGTGCTTTAGCCGCACCAAAACCGCCCATACCTAGTGGAGTTGATGCTTTTTCAGCACCACCCGCTAGCATTGCGTCTGCATCGCCGTATGCAATCATACGAGCCGCGTGACCAATGTTATGTAGGCCAGTCGTACATGCAGTAGAAATCGCGATGTTTGGACCGCGTAGGCCACGCATGATAGACATGTGACCAGCAATCATATTCACGATCGTCGACGGTACGAAGAACGGGCTGATCTTACGAGGGCCTTTTTCAGTTAGAGCTTGGTGACCGGCTTCGATCAAACCAAGACCACCAATACCAGAACCGATAGCAACACCCACACGTGGAGCGTTTTCTTCAGTAATAGTTAGGGCTGAATCATCTAAAGCTTGAATACCTGCTGCGACGCCGTACTGGATGAACAAGTCCATCTTACGAGCATCTTTTTTAGTCATATACTCTTCGCAGTTAAAGTCTTTAACTAGACCTGCAAAACGAGTTGAGAAATTGGTTGCATCAAAATGATCGATATTAACGATACCACTTTGACCAGCTAGCAGGGCTTTCCAAGAAGATTCTACAGTGTTGCCTACCGGTGACAACATACCCATGCCAGTGACAACTACACGACGCTTGGACACGATTTTACACTCCGGGGATTGAGGTGATTTAAGATGAGGATAGATGAGTTAGATAAAACACAGGCGGTCGAGGTGACCGCCTGGGAGAGATTATTACTGAGCGCTAGTTACGTAATCGATAGCTGCTTGAACAGTAGTAATTTTCTCAGCTTCTTCATCTGGGATTTCAGTGTCAAATTCTTCTTCTAGAGCCATTACTAGCTCTACTGTGTCTAGAGAATCTGCACCTAGGTCATCAACGAAAGAAGCTTCGTTTTTAACTTCAGCTTCGTCTACACCTAGCTGTTCAACAATGATTTTCTTTACGCGTTCTTCGAGGTTGCTCATTTTTTCTTTTCCTTTACAGAGTTCGCTTTATGCGATGTTTTCCGTAGTTTATTCAATCTATTGAAAGTTGCAAGGTCAACTTTTCTGGTCAAACCACAATTTTCACGATTTTAACCGAAATTACGTATGATCTTGACTTAAATCATGCACAAATGTTGCACATAATTTACACCATGTACATACCGCCATTGACGTGAAGTGTTTCACCTGTGATATAAGCTGCCGCAGGTGACGCCAAAAATACCACAGCTTCAGCGATTTCGCGAGGATCACCTAGTCGACCTGCTGGTACATTCGCCAAAGTTGCTGCACGTTGGTCATCATTTAGCGCTTTAGTCATGTCAGTTTCGATGAAACCAGGAGCTACAGTGTTCACTGTAACGCCACGAGACGCAACTTCACGAGCCATTGATTTAGTAAAACCAATTACGCCTGCTTTTGCAGCTGCGTAGTTAGCTTGACCAGCGTTACCCATTGTACCTACTACAGAACCAACGTTTACTATACGACCTTGACGCTTCTTCATCATGCCACGCAATACAGCTTTAGACATGCGGAAGATAGGAGTTAGGTTAGTATCGATGATGTCATTCCATTCGTCGTCTTTCATACGCATCAGTAGGTTATCACGAGTGATACCTGCGTTGTTAACTAGAATGTCAATCGCACCGAATTCATCGTTGATGGTTTTCAGTGTAGCAGCAATTGAGTCTGTATCCGTTACATTAAGAGCAAGACCTTTACCGTTCTCACCAAGGTACTCGCTGATTGCAGCTGCGCCGCCTTCAGATGTCGCAGTACCGATAACTTTAGCACCACGCTCAACTAAAAGTTCAGCGATTGCACGACCGATGCCACGGCTTGCGCCTGTAACTAGTGCAACTTTGCCTTCTAAATTCATCATAACTTCTCTATTAAGTGGTTATTTACTTAGCAGCTTCTAGTGATGCAGTGTCATTAACTGCAGCAGCTGTCATAGTTTTTACGATTCGTTTTGTTAGACCAGTAAGAACTTTACCAGGGCCTAATTCAAGTAGCTTCTCAACGCCTTGCTCATTCATCGCTTGTACACCTTCAGTCCAACGAACTGGGCTGTATAGCTGACGAACAAGTGCGTCTTTAATTTTTGCAGGGTCTGTTTCAGCAATAACATCAACGTTATTGATGACAGGCAATGCTGGCGTGTTGAACTCTAGAGCTTCTAGAGCCACTGCTAGCTTATCTGCTGCTGGCTTCATCAGTGCACAGTGAGACGGCACAGAAACAGGTAACGGAAGTGCACGCTTAGCGCCCGCTTCTTTACAAAGTGCACCAGCACGCTCTACTGCAGCTTTGTTACCCGCGATAACAACTTGGCCAGGAGAGTTAAAGTTAACTGGAGACACAACTTCGTCTTGCGCAGCTTCTTCACACGCTTTAGCAATCGCTTCATCGTCTAGACCGATGATTGCGTACATTGCACCAACACCTGCAGGAACCGCTTCTTGCATCAGTTGACCACGTAGTTCAACCAGCTTGATCGCTTCTTTAAAGTCGATAACGCCAGCACATACAAGAGCAGAATATTCACCTAGGCTGTGACCTGCTAGATTTACAGGTTGCTCTAGGCCAAGCTCTTGCCATACACGCCAAATTGCAACAGACGCTGTTAATAGAGCCGGTTGAGTGCGAAAAGTTTCATTTAGATTTTCTACAGGACCATCTTGAACCAATGCCCATAGATCGTAACCAAGTGCTTCTGAAGCTTCAGCAAATGTCTTTTTAACAACATCATACTGTTCGCCTAGGTCAGCAAGCATACCGATAGCTTGAGAGCCTTGGCCTGGGAATACGATAGCAAATTTGCTCATTGTAATTTTCCTTTAAGCAAAGCAAAAAATTGAATAAGGCACATAAGTTATGTGCCTTGTTTGTTGATTATCGCTTAGGGTTAGAATTTAACTAACGCAGAACCCCAAGTGAAGCCGCCGCCAAATGCTTCAAGTAGAAGCGTTTGACCACGTTTAATTCGCCCGTCGCGAACAGCCTCATCTAGGGCCGTTGGTACGGTAGCTGCTGACGTGTTGCCGTGCTTATCAAGAGTAATCACTACTTGATCAAGCGACATCGTCAGCTTTTTAGCGGTTGCCGAGATAATACGGTAGTTCGCTTGGTGTGGAACTAACCAATCAAGCTCTGACTTATCCATATTGTTCGCCGCTAAGGTGTCTTTAACTAGCTTAGAAAGCTGAGTTACCGCCACTTTAAATACTTCGTTGCCCGCCATGTGCAGCCATTTGTCTGCATCACCGCCGCGCTCTGGTACTTCTAGGCTTAGAAGCTCACCGTATTTACCATCAGAGTAAATATGAGTAGACAAAATACCTGGCTCTTCGCTTGCGCCTACAACCACCGCGCCTGCTGCATCACCAAATAGGATGATAGTAGAGCGGTCAGTCGGATCACAGGTTTTTGACAGTGCATCAGCACCAATTACCAAAACGTTCTTACACATGCCAGTCTTGATGTGTTGATCAGCAACAGACAGTGCGTAGACAAAACCAGAACACGCTGCAGCCAAATCAAACGCAGGGCAGCCTTTGATACCAAGCTTGCCTTGTACCTGACATGCCGAAGACGGGAATGTGTGGCTACTGCTGGTTGTCGCAACGATGATTAAATCAATCTCTTCTTTGTCGATACCTGCCATTTCAATGGCATTTTCAGCAGCGTAAAACGCCATATCAGCAACGGTTTCGTTTTCCGCTGAAATACGACGCTCTTTAATACCCGTTCTAGCAACGATCCACTCATCGCTAGTCTCTACCATTTTCTCTAAGTCTGCGTTAGTACGCACCTGAGATGGCAAGTAGCTGCCAGTACCTAAAATTTTGCTATACATGAAGACTAATAATGCCTCTCGAGTAAAACCGCTTCCAAACGATCGCTAATGCGGCTGGGGACTTGTCGTTTGACCTCGTGTACTGCTTCACCAATCGCGTTGACGACTGCAGACACATCAGCACTTCCATGACTTTTAATGACAATGCCGCGCAATCCTAACAAACTTGCGCCGTTATACTGGTCGGGGTTCAAGGTTTTTAATTCAGTAAATAGCTCAGAAAACAGCATTCTGGCTATCCAACCCTTTATTGTTGAAGCCATCATGCGCGTTTTTAGCTTATCAATAAAGAGCTGAGCCGTACCTTCGCACGTTTTTAAGCAGACATTGCCCACAAAACCATCACATACGACGACATCAGCAGCATCTTGAAGTAATTGATTACCTTCAATATAGCCTATGAAGTTCACAGACTGGGTATTAGACAACATTTCAGCGCATCGTTTTACAAGGTCATTGCCTTTAATTTCTTCTGCACCGATATTCAAGATAGCGACACGTGGTGCGCGACCTAAATGTTGTCCTGCTAATGCACTGCCCATGACAGCAAACTGAAACAGTGAATCTGCGTCACTAGAAACGTTCGCCCCTAAATCAAGCATCCATGTGCGATTTCCGGATGCAGTAGGCAAAGCTGAAACCAATGCAGGCCTATCAATACCGGGAAGAAGCTTGAGTCTGAAACGGGATAAAGCCATCAGTGCGCCAGTGTTACCACCACTCACACAAGCATCAGCCTGTGATTCGGCAACCAGATCGATAGCGGCACGCATAGAGCTACCCTGACTATTACGTAAGGCTAGTGAAGGTTTTTCAGAATTGGAAATGACTCGATCACAATGCTGGATACTCAAACGAGAATCAGGCATTCGACCTAATGAAGATAATTGAGATGTGATCGCGTTTCGATCACCTATTAGAATGACTTTTAGCTCTGGGAAATACGACAGTGCCTGCACGGCGGCAGGCACTGTTACACGAGGACCGAAGTCCCCGCCCATTGCATCAAGCGCAACGGTTAGATTTTGCAAAGGTCAACCTTACTTGTTGATAACCTTTTTGCCGCGGTAGAAACCTTCGGCAGTCACGTTGTGACGTAGGTGAGTTTCACCTGAAGTTGCGTCTACAGAAAGTGCAGCTGTAGTTAGCGCATCGTGTGAACGACGCATGCCACGCATTGAACGTGATTTCTTGCTCTTTTGTACGGCCATTGACCCTACTCCTATGTAAATTCTTAAAGAAGCAATTACTTCTTTAAGCTTTTTAAAACATCAAATGGATTCGGCTTTTTGTCTTCCTCAATTTCTTCAGGAAGTTCACCAAACACCAAGTTATTTGAGTTAACGCTACATTTCGCATCGTCGTGCATTGCTATTTGTGGCAATCCAAGGATGAACTCGTCTTCAACTAATTGAATCAGGTCTAACTCACCGTACTCGTTCAGATCTACCAAATCGTACTCTTCCGGTGCTTCCTCTTCACTTTTCTCACTGTAAACAGGAGTATAAGTAAATTGGACATCGCACTCATGTGCGAAAACCTCATTACAACGTTGACACTCTAAATCGACTTCGACGTTAGCTTTACCAGAGATAACGACTAATCGTTGTTCATCAAGCCCAAATGACATTGAGACTTGCGCGTCACGTTTTACGCCTTCAGTTGCTTCAGTTAAACGCTTCAAAAGACTGACCTGGATGATACCATCCATATCGAGTCGTTTTTGAGCCGTTCTTGCCGGATCAACTGTACGCGGTATTTTTTCCTTTTGCATAGGGCGCGAATCTTATCTTCCAAATCGTGTTTAGTCAAAGGAAATGGCAAAAAAAATGTACTTTCCTGCCTTTCCTATTCAGAGCATTATGAATAGCAGGACAAGTTACGTTATCCTGAGATAAATGCTTCCTTGAATTGTAAATTAAAATGAGAAATTACCAACTAGTTTTAGCCTCTACATCACCATTTAGGCAAGAGATCCTCAAAAAACTACAGTTAAGCTTCATTACAGCCAAGCCAGACTGCGATGAAACGCCGCTTCCAGAAGAGACACCACAACAGTTGGTGATGCGCCTTGCTGAGACCAAAGCTAAGTCTTGTGTTGTGGAGCAACCTAGCTTAGTCATTGGTTCTGATCAGGTTTGCGTAATTGATGGAGAGATCATTGGTAAGCCTCACACTCGAGAAAAAGCGATCGAGCAGTTATCTCGTCAAAGCGGCAAGAGCATTACTTTTTATACTGGGCTTTCGGTTTGGAACAACGAAACCAATGAAGCTGACACACGTCTCGACACCTTTGTAGTGCATTTCCGCGATTTAACTAAGCAACAGATCATTAGTTATGTTGAAAAAGAGCAGCCTTATTACTGCGCAGGTAGCTTTATGTGTGAAGGGTTAGGCATCGCGTTGTTTAAACAGATGGAAGGGAAAGACCCAAATACTTTGATCGGCTTACCGCTGATCGATCTAGTCGATATGTTAGAAGCGCAAGGAATGGGTGTACTATAACGGATACGCTCTCTTTGTTAGAGATTCCCTACTCCTTCCTTCGTCAGTCTAGGGAATGGCGGAACACGCAATTTTATCTAACCAACTAATGATATAGAGCGTGATTTTAAAAAGTCGTCATCCTCAAGAGCGAGGAAC
>NZ_JBFRTU010000062.1:0-4131 GCF_041474275.1 Vibrio sp. 10N.222.52.B7
AGATACGAGATACGAGATAAATGGGGAGTTTAAAAAGGTTGTTGGGATAAAACAAAGGGAAGAAAAAAATATCGTGGCATAGCCGGGGGGACTATACCACGGGTGCCAACGACACCTTCGCTTGCTGCCGGAGTGATATAGCAAAGCCATATCACCTCTGGAATAAAATTAAAGAGAAGTAGTTTCTCTTCGATGGAGTAACTATACGTCCAGCTACTTATTTTACTTATAAAATTAACGACAGATACCTATGATAAAACCGACATTGTCTCAAGTGGTTGATAATTAATGATTTGTTTTTATTTGGGAGGGTTTGTACTAGTGAGGTAGTTCTCGCTAGTTGTTGAAAGTAACGTTTTTGACGTAAACGTTTTTAACGAAACTTACGAGTATGTATTTTCGAAAACATTGATTTCACACAATAGAATTGTGGGCATGTATGTGTATCATGGCGTTAATAACAATCTTTCTCATTATCAGTCACGAATTGGGTACTTATGAAACTCTCACAACTAGAGCAAGGAAAGGCGGCTTCTATTGTTGCACTAACAGGTTTAACACCAGACGTAAGGAAGAAACTTATGGTCATGGGTATGTTGCCAAAAACCGAGGTGACGCTTATCCGCCGTGCACCTATGGGTGATCCGCTTCAAGTTGAAGTGAGAGGTGTTTCTATCGCCATTCGTGAAAGCATTGCAGAACAAATCGAGGTTATCTAAATGGATTATCAAGTTCTTACCGTTGGTAACCCGAATAGTGGTAAAACAACACTGTTCAACGCACTGACTGGTGCTAAGCAGCACGTTGGTAACTGGGTTGGTGTCACTGTTGAAAAGAAGACGGGTTTATACTCGCACGCTGGTGATCAGTTTCAACTAACGGATTTACCGGGTATCTACGCACTAGACAGTGGTAATGATGCGAACAGCATCGATGAGTCTATCGCGTCTCGCGCTGTTTTAACTCACCCAGCAGATGTGATCATCAATGTTGTCGACGCTAACTGTCTAGAACGAAGCTTATATATGACATTACAGCTGCGTGAGTTGGGTCGCCCAATGATCGTTGTGTTGAACAAAATGGATGTATTAAAGCGCGAACGTCAGGTGATTAACCTTAAAGCACTAGAGAAAGAGCTAGGTTGCCCAGTTCTAAGCTTGTCTGCAAACGATAAAGGTCAAGTGGTTCGCTTTAAAGAGCGTCTGCATAAACTGCTTGTTCAAGGTGTGAGCCTTGACCCTATCTCTATTGATTACGATGCCGCGTTAGAAGCTCTTATCCCTTCTGTTGAGTCACAATTTGATGATGCTGACGTATCTCACCGAGCGCTAGCGATTCGTGCTTTAGAAAATGATTACTTGGTATTGAATGGTTTAGCCCCACAAACTCGCACTCAAATTGATAGCGTGCGTCTTGGTGCCGATTTCGATATTGACCTTGCTGTTGCTGACGCTAAATACACTTTCTTACATGACCTTTGTAAACGTGTTCGTCGCAGCGAAGGCAAACTAAGCCGTAACTTTACAGAGAAAGCAGACCAATTCATTTTGAACAAATGGGTCGGTATTCCTTTCTTCTTCGTTATCATGTACCTAATGTTCATGTTCTCTATCAATATCGGTAGTGCGTTTATCGACTTCTTCGATATTGGTGTTGGAGCAATATTAGTTGATGGTGGACACCACTTATTAGATGGCCATTTACCAGTTTGGTTAGTCACTGTACTTGCTGATGGTATTGGCGGCGGTATCCAAACGGTTGCGACCTTTATTCCTGTTATCGCAGCGCTTTACCTATTCTTAGCGGTACTAGAAAGCTCAGGCTACATGGCTCGTGCTGCATTTGTACTTGATAAAGTGATGCAGAAGATTGGTTTACCGGGTAAAGCATTTGTCCCACTTGTACTGGGCTTTGGTTGTAACGTGCCTTCAATCATGGCAACTCGTACTCTTGACCAAGAGCGCGAACGTAAACTAGCAGCATCAATGGCGCCGTTTATGTCATGTGGTGCTCGTTTACCGGTATACGCACTGTTCGCGGCGGCGTTCTTCCCAGGTGCAGGACAAAACGTAGTATTCGCTCTGTACATCATGGGTATCGTTGCTTCTGTATTTACGGGTTTGTTCCTGAAAAACACGATCTACCCAGGTAGCAGTGATAGCTTAGTGATGGAAATGCCAGATTACGAATTGCCGACAGTGCAAAACGTAATGTTGAAAACTTGGCAGAAGCTGAAGCGTTTCGTACTTGGTGCAGGTAAAACAATCGTGATGGTTGTGGCTATTCTTAGCTTCCTAAACTCTCTAGGTATGGACGGCAGCTTTGGTAACGAAGATAGCGAAAACTCAGTACTGTCTAGAGCAGCTCAAGTTGTAACACCTGTATTCCAACCAATTGGTATTACTGAAGAGAACTGGCCTGCAACGGTTGGTATCATCACAGGTATTTTCGCTAAAGAAGCCGTTGTTGGTACATTAAATAGCCTATATACAACGCCTTCTGATGAAGAAGCAGCTGAGTTTGACTTAGCAGCAAGCCTGCAAGAAGCGGTAATGACGATCCCTGAAAACCTAGCCGGATTGAGCTACTCAGATCCATTAGGTATTGAAGTTGGCGACTTGTCTGACTCTAATTCTGTAGCAGCTGACCAAGAAGTCGATACCTCTATCTTTGGTAACTTGAAAGACAAGTTTGTATCTGGTCATGCGGCATTCGCTTACTTGATTCTTATCCTGCTTTACACGCCTTGTGTGGCCGCGATGGGTGCTTATGTTCGTGAATTTGGTCAGACGTTTGCACGCTTCATCGCGGTTTGGACGATGGCTCTTGGTTACTTTGGTGCGACTTTCTACTACCAAGCGGCAAACTTTGCTGCGCATCCTGTGACAAGTGCAGTATGGATGGTGGCGATTGCTGGTGGTTTTGTGGTGACGTATCGCGTCTTCAAGAAAGTGGGCAGTAAGCAGAAAGCACTAGAGGTGCAAGTAGTATGATTTTAACTGAACTTCATCAATACATTGATAGCCACGGCGTTGCGGCTCGTAAAGAGCTCGCTGCAAAGTTTGGCATGAGTGAAGATGGCGTCGATGCGATGCTGAGTGTTTGGGTCAAGAAAGGGAAAGTTTCTCGCTTGGTCGATACGAATATGCATGGTCATACAACGCGTATTCGCTACACCATCAGCAAACAAGATGGTTTGTCGCTTAACGTGATGATGTAGTTCGGTCTTCAGACTCTCGTTGAAAAAGGCGAGATTAGAAAATGACAAAGCCGCTTATCTAAGATGAGCGGCTTTTTGTTATGTGTCTTTTCTGAAGTGTTTTGCTTTAAAGCTCAATGAGATGAACTCGAATTATGCTTTCTTGAAGATAGAGCTCAGTGACAGAACGTTTTGGATACGAGTCAGGATAGCGGCTTGATCTTCTTCACTGCGCTGTTCGCCTTTTGTATTACCCCATACTGGGCCGGGCCAAGCAATGTCGTCTTTGAAGCGTGCAATATGGTGGATGTGCAGTTGTGGCACCATATTACCCAGCGCACCAAGGTTCAATTTGTCTGGTTGGAACGTTGCTTCTAATGCTTGGCTTACCGCCTGAGATTCATGTAGGAACTGTTGTTGCTCTTTCATTGGTAAGTGGTGCAACTCTTTTAGGTTGGCACGTTTTGGTACCAAGATAACCCAAGGCACTGCGTTATCTTTGTGTAGCAGGGCTAAGCTCAGTGGAAATTCGCCGATAAGTGTGGTGTCTTTCGCAAGTTGCGGGTGAAGTTTGAAGCTCATGATCTTTCCAATTAATTGTTTTACATGAGTATAAGGTCGGAGTTTGAATGTGGCTAGGGCTTACGTTCTCAATAAGCAGATTCCCTATCACGTTCGTCCCTCACTGTAGGGAATGATGGTGAGAAGAGGGATAACGATTTGGTGTGGTTTGATGGCGCATCATTGATGTTGTCTTGGATTCACTACACCTATTCTCGTCATCTCCTAGAGCGACGAATGAGCGTAATAGGAGATCTCTTGCTGTGTAGGTTAGCTAATCGCTTAAATAATCGAGTAAACAAACCTCCAGACAAAAAAAAGGTTGACGCTTTCACGTCAACCTTTCTAATTTTCTCGAATCTCGAATCTCG
>NZ_JBFRTU010000062.1:4920-17127 GCF_041474275.1 Vibrio sp. 10N.222.52.B7
GAATCTCGAATCTCGAATCGCTTACATGCGCTCTAGAGTGTCGATACCTAGAAGCGATAGACCTTGCTTGATCGTCTTCGCTGTTAGTGCAGCAAGCTTCAGACGGCTCTGCTTAACAGCTTTGTCTTCAGCAACTAGGATAGGGCAAGCTTCGTAGAAGCTAGAGAATTGACCAGCTAGTTCGAATAGGTAGCTACACATGATGTGTGGTTGACCTTCACGAGCAACAGACTGTACTGCTTCTTCAAACTGTAGAAGTTTCGCGATAAGCGCTTTCTCTTTCTCTTCAGTGATTTTGATTTCACCTTCAAGCGAGTCCATAGAAATGCCAGCTTTAGCAAATACAGAAGCAACACGAGTGTATGCGTACTGCATGTATGGTGCTGTGTTGCCTTCGAATGCAAGCATGTTGTCCCAATCGAACACGTAGTCAGTAGTGCGGTGCTTAGAAAGGTCTGCGTACTTAACCGCTGCCATAGCAACAGTGTTCGCGATCGCTTTCTTCTCGTCTTCTGCTAGTTCTGGGTTCTTAGATTCGATTAGCTGCGCTGCACGAACTTCGGCTTCATCAAGAAGATCAGCAAGACGAACAGTACCGCCTGCACGAGTCTTAAATGGTTTACCGTCTTTACCTAGCATCATGCCGAATGCGTGGTGCTCAAGAGAAACAGATTCTGGGATGTAACCTGCTTTACGAACGATAGTCCAAGCTTGCATTAGGTGCTGGTGTTGACGTGAGTCGATGAAGTAAAGAACGCGGTCTGCGCCTAGTTCTTCAAAACGGTATTTTGCACAAGCAATGTCGGTTGTTGTGTAAAGGAAGCCGCCGTCGCGTTTCTGGATGATAACGCCCATTGGGTCACCATCTTTGTTTTTGTATTCGTCTAGGAATACAACCTGTGCGCCGTCATCTTCTTTTGCAAGACCTTGCTCTTTTAGGTCAGCAACGATAGTTGGAAGCATGTGGTTGTACATGCTTTCGCCCATTACGTCATCACGCGTTAGAGACACGTTTAGGCGATCGTAGTTGCGTTGGTTTTGAATCATTGTTACGTCAACAAGCTTCTTCCACATCTCTGCGCAGAACTCGTCGCCGCTTTGTAGTTTAACAACGTAGCCACGTGCTTTAACTGCGAACTCTTCGTCTTCATCGTAAAGCTTTTTAGATTCACGGTAGAAGCCTTCAAGGTCAGCAAGTTCCATTGAAACTTCGCCAGACTCAGCCTGAACGCGCTCAAGGTTTGCGATAAGCATACCAAATTGAGTACCCCAGTCACCGATGTGGTTAGCACGGATAACGTTGTGGCCTAGGAACTCAAGAGTACGAACGACCGCATCACCGATGATGGTTGAACGTAGGTGACCAACGTGCATCTCTTTCGCAACGTTTGGTGCAGAGTAATCCGCAACAATTGTTTGTGTTTCTGCTACTGCAACACCAAGGCGAGAATCAGCCAATGCTGCGTCTGCTTGTTGTGCTAGGAAAGCTTCATCTAGGAAGATGTTAAGGAAACCTGGGCCTGCGATTTCTACTTTAGAAGCGATACCGTCTAGGTTTAGAACGTCCAATACTTTTTGAGCAAACTCTCGAGGATTAGTGCCTAGTCGCTTAGCAACGCCCATAACGCCGTTTGCTTGGTAGTCACCAAATTGTGGTTTTGCAGATTGGCGAACAGCCGCAGGAGAGCCTGCAGGTGCGCCTGCGGCTTCTAGAGCCTGAGATACTTTGTCATTAATAAGTGCTTGGATATTCACACGCGTTTCCTTCAATTCAAGGATGATAAGAGTGGCCGTTATTTCGAGGTCATTAAATTGGTTAATTATGCATCTAGTTAACGATTTAATGCCGAAATGAACAACAGACACTGTTTAAGTTCACAAAAATGGCGTTAATCATACCAATTTTGTGGGGGTTCTTATAGGTCGAATTGATAGAAAATTAACATTTCCTGAGTGGTTTTTGACAATCGACTTTTAGCAAGACGCGTTTGCATGTTTAAGGAGCGAAAAGAACATAGTTATTGAGTGTTTTTTGTAAAAGCAACGCTTGTTGCAAAAGGCAAAACTGATAACATGCAGCCATTATTTGGAGAACACAGACAATGATGATGAGCCTGAAGCAAGCTGAACTAGAACCACAACAAATGATCGCCCGCCTTGATACTTTTATGGCAAAAATCGAGAGCCTAAGAAATACATTAGGTTTGGATTTAAGCTTTGCTCAAGCGGATCATATTGCGCTGCGAATCAATGACACTGAGCTAGCGAAATCTGCCCATCAAGCGTGGTCTGAGTACGGCTCTATGATTTCTGAGGCGATGATTAATGGTCGTCCAATTGTGGTGTTGGCTTTCGATGAACCCTTGCAAAGCCTTGGCTGGAAAATTGAATGTTTGGAGCTGCCATATCCAGCAGAAGGTAAGATTTACCCAAGCCAAGATTGGGAACATGTAGAGTTTGTGATTCCTTCTCATGCCCAAACAGCTGATGAGTATCTAGCGGATCTTAAAGAAACTTACCCGCAGTTCGCTGCTAACTTTGAAACGCTGGGTGAGCAAGGCGTTAAGATCAAACTCTCTAGCCCGAAAGGCGAGGGTGAACGCTTGAATAACCCAACAGTGGCTTTTAAACATCAAGGGATTTGCATCAAGCTGCATCCACACTCTTTGAAGAAGATTGTGGAATCAGAACAGGCTTAATTTGAATAGAGAGTTGCTAGGAAAGAGATTCCTGATCTCGCCTTGGCTCGTCGGAATGACGGGGTGTTCGATGAAATTTGCCAGAGTCTATCTTTGGATAGTGACAGACTGAGCGTTCGAGAGCGTATGTTAGAGCCTATAGCTCGAAGGTTCATCACCGAGTTCGTCATTCCCGATAGCGACGAAGGAGCGTAGTCGGGAATCTCTCAAAGCGAGTCTGATCATCAGATACAAAAAACGCGCGATGGGCTTTCCCTATTGCGCGTTTTTTATTGGGTTCTAACTGGAAGTCTTACCGGAAATCGAATATCCGATTTACAGAATTACAGTCTTGTTGCCGTAAACAAACACATGATCATTGATCACCTTGTTTAACGCCTTACTTAATACATTCTTCTCTACGTCACGACCGGCTTGTGCCATGTCTTTCGCGCTGAAGTTGTGATCTACAGGGATAACATCTTGCTTGATGATTGGACCTTCATCCAAATCATTCGTCACAAAGTGTGCCGTTGCGCCAATGATCTTCACGCCGCGCTCATACGCTTGTTGGTATGGCTTCGCGCCAATAAATGCTGGCAAGAAGCTGTGGTGGATATTGATGATCTTGTGGTTGTATTTTTCAACAAAACCTGGTGTCAGCACTCGCATGTACTTAGCCAAAACAAGGTAATCCGCCTCGTACTGGTCAATCACTTCTAGCATCTTCTTCTCATGTTCTTCACGGTTTAGCCCTTCGTGAGAAACATGGTGGTAAGGGATGTCAAAACGCTCGGTTAGGCTTTGTAGAATGTCGTAGTTACCGACAACGGCCGCAATTTCAACGTCTAAGCTGCCATCGAAGTTCTTCATTAGAATGTCGCCAAGGCAGTGTGCTTCCTTGGTCACGAGTATCACAACACGCTTGCGAGACGAATCAACAAGCTTACGTTTCGTATTTGGTGGCAGGGCTTGATCTAAATCGGCAAGTAAGGTTTCGTCATTGAAATACCCTTCAAGCTCGGTGCGCATAAAGAAGTGGCCACTTGTGTTATCTACGAACTCATTGTTGTGCACAATATTGAGTTGGTGTTTGTAACAAATGTTGGTGATCTTCGAGATGAGGCCTGGGGCATCAGTACAATGTGTTAGTAAAGTTTTTCTTTCCATTTGCATCTTACTTCCATGAAATGTTGCACTTATTATATGAAATCGGGATTCTTCAAATTTAATGCAGGCCGTCGAACGGTGAACTGAGCCGCAATATCACCGTTATAATTAATCTATTATCAAGTTGGTTTCAACAAATTCTGCTGCTGATTTATCGCTTTGATAAATTGTTTGATATAGAAATATCAGTTTTTAGATAGAAAAACAGGCAGAAGCTTCATTTTTAAAAGTTTTGACCGTAGTACGCATTTGAACTTCAACCGAGGCATTTACGCCTTGGCCAAAAATAGAGGTGATACTTATGGATAAAGAGTTACTAGCCAAAAAACTGTACTGCAAGCGAGTGAATTCATTGGCGAGAGGTACCGAATTAGATGGTCATGTTCTAGATGAAATGTGGGAAAGTAAGACCTCACCAACCGATGCAGCGAAAGCCATACAGCCTGGTGATAACCATTTTGAAGGTGCTCCTTGGCTATCACGTTATCTCAGTCGAAAATAAAAACGATTCTCTAATTCCTACTTCTTCAATTCTTACCTTCAAGGTAACTTAAGCCACGTCAAGCCAAACCAAACACCTCCGGTGCGAAGTCATTCTTGATTCGCGCCGGCTCACTAAACCTGCCATAATTCTCCTTCTCTTTTTCTAAACTTCGTACTCTATGATATCTAAAACGTTTTCTGCTGATGGCGCTCTGGGCAAAGCTATCCCTGGGTTTCAACCAAGACAAGCTCAGTTAGACATGGCTGAAGCGGTTTCACAAGCTATTGAAAATCAAAGCCAGTTGGTTGTTGAGGCTGGAACAGGTACTGGTAAGACGTTTGCTTACCTAGTGCCTGCGCTGCTTAGTGGCAAGAAAACCATCATTAGTACGGGGTCTAAAAACCTTCAAGAACAGCTGTTTCACCGAGATTTACCCTTGATGGTCGATGCGCTTGGCTTTTATGGTCAAGTTGCGTTGCTCAAAGGACGTTCAAACTATTTGTGTTTGGACAGACTCAGCCGCCAAATGATTGAGAGTCATGGTGCTCATACCGATCCAACGCTGCTGGCTCAGTTAGTCAAAGTTCGTAGTTGGTCGTCATCCACTCAAACGGGTGATTTAGGCGATTGTGATGATATCGCTGAAGACAGCCCGGTTATTCCAACCATTACCTCGACCAATGATAATTGCTTGGGTAAAGAGTGCCCAAGCTATACCGATTGCTTTGTGCTTAAAGCGCGTAAAAAAGCGATGGATTCCGATGTGGTGGTCGTAAACCACCACCTTTTCCTAGCTGATTTGGCGATCAAAGAAACCGGATTTGGCGAATTGATACCTGAAGCTGACGTGTTTATTTTCGATGAAGCACATCAACTTCCTGACATCGCCAGCCAGTACTTCGGACAATCGGTTTCCAGTCGACAGATCCAAGAGTTAGCCAAAGACATTGAAATTGCTTACCGAACTGAAGCCAAAGACATGCGTCAGCTACAGAAAGTAGGGGATAGGCTCGTTCAATCGTCAGCCGATCTGCGTATTGTGCTTGGTGATACCGGCTTTCGTGGTAACTGGCGCGAAGCTTTGAAATCCGAGTCGATTGCACGCGAGTTAGTTCGTTTGCAAGATGCTCTGCAACTTGCTGTTGATGTATTGAAGTTAGCACTTGGGCGAAGCCAGCTGTTAGATACCGCTTTCGAACGCGCAAATATGATTAAGTCGCGTATCGAACGTGTGTGCGATGTGTCGATCACTGGCTATTCGTATTGGTATGACACTACACCGCGCCACTTTGCTCTGCATATCACACCGCTTTCTGTCGCCGATAAATTCCACGAACAGATTGAGCTGAAGCCGGGCGCATGGGTGTTTACCTCAGCAACCTTGGCGGTGTCGGATGATTTCGAACACTTTACTTCTCGATTAGGGTTAAAACCGTCGGCACAGTTTTCACTGCCGAGCCCGTTTGATTATCCGAATCAAGCGCGCTTGTGTGTCCCTCGTTATCTTCCAGAACCGAATAGCCCCGGTCTCGCGGATAAGCTAGTAAGAATGCTGACTCCTGTGATTGAGCAAAACCAAGGCCGCTGTTTCTTCTTGTGTACTTCACACAGCATGATGAAAGAGTTGGGGGAGCGATTCCGTGAAACCCTCTCGGTTCCCGTTCTATTGCAAGGTGAGACAAGTAAGCAAAAAACCTTAGCCGAATTCATGGAATTAGGTAACGCATTGCTGGTGGCTACAGGTGCTTTCTGGGAGGGGATAGATGTTAGGGGCGACGCATTAAGCTGTGTTATCATCGATAAATTGCCCTTTACAGCCCCTGATGACCCTTTACTTAAGGCTCGAATCGAGGACTGTAAGCTAAAAGGGGGTGATCCTTTTGCACAAGTACAGTTGCCAGACGCTGTGATTACCTTGAAACAAGGTGTCGGCCGATTGATACGTGACAAGCGCGATAATGGTGCTTTGATTATTTGCGATAACCGATTGGTGACTCGCGATTACGGTGGCATATTTTTGGCGAGTTTACCGCCTATCCCTCGTACACGTGACTTAGGGGTCATTAAGGAATTCTTAGCTAAAGACCATTCAACCGCTGCTGAGTAATTGGCATTGTTGAGTTTAGCCATTATTTTTAGATTAGATAACGAATATTTGAGACACAAATGAGCGCGAAAATTCTTGCAGTAGATACCGCAACTGAAAACTGTTCAGTTGCATTAGTAATTGGTGATCAGGTGTTCGCACGTAGCGAAGAGGCTCCTCGAGACCATACAAAGAAAATTCTACCTATGGTGGATGAAGTACTGAAAGAAGCGAATGTCGCTTTAACCGATATCGATGCTATCGCGTTTGGCCAAGGCCCAGGCAGTTTCACGGGTGTGCGTATTGGTATTGGTATTGCTCAGGGCTTGGCTTTTGGTGCGGATTTACCAATGATTGGTGTCTCTACACTGGCAGCGATGGCGCAAGGCAGCTACCGTAAATTTGGTGAAACTCACGTTGCGACAGCGATTGATGCGCGCATGAGTGAAGTATACTGGGCTCGTTATAGCCGTGAACAAGATGGTCGTTGGACTGCGGTTGATGCCGAATGTGTAACGCCACCAAGTGAACTGGCTGCGCAGTTAGAAGCAGATTCTGAAATATGGGCGAAAGTCGGTACCGGCTGGGAAGCTTATGCCGAGCATATGGATACACTTGCGATCAACACCAAAGCGTGTGAAGTGCTATTCCCAGAAGCTCAAGATATGGCGTTCCTTGCTCAATTTGCTTACGCAGAAGGTAAAGCGGTTGCAGCAGAAGAATCTGAGCCAGTTTATCTTCGTGACAAAGTGACTTGGAAGAAACTGCCAGGTCGCGAATAATTTTTACAAGGTTCTGATGCAAATTAGGTCTAAATGCGTATTATTTAGATTTGAGAGGGCAGATATTTAGTCATGGTATCAATTAACAACTTACCTCCTTCTTCGATAGGCAGCACGTCTAAGCCGAATCGAATTAAAAAGAAGGAGCAGGCAAAAAAATCTGATGCTAGCACTGCGGTTGGGCAACCGACTAAGGTCGCTAATGCTGTTTCTCACTCTATTCGTCAAGTTAAAGAGTCTGAACTACACAAGGCTCAAATCCAGTATGATCTTCCAGAAGGCCGAGGACGTAAGGCTATGGAAGAGTATATGGATGTAATGAATCAGGCGAAGAAAGAAGAACTTGCAAAGCTTATCGGTGTCGATATCTACATCTAGAGCTTCTTATTAATGCCTGTTTAAGGACCAGAACCATGTCAAATTATCTCTCTAAATTACGCTTAATAGCCCTTTCTCTTGGTGTCTTGGTACTTGCCGGGTGTTCATCACTTCCTAGCGAACTTGAAGCAAAATCAGAGCCTGTAATTAGTGATTACCAACAGTGGGTCGACCAACTACCGGAGGCGAAAAGTGTTCGATTGGGTGGCGTCATCTCTAAAGTAACTAACTTGAAAGATAAGACTCGAATCGAAGTTGCTAATATGCCGATTTCGAGTAGCGGTAAGCCAGACCTAGACGCAGAGCCAAGCGGACGTTTTGTAGGTTATATTGAAGGGTATGTTGAGCCTCTAAGTTTTGCAGAAGGCCGTCTGATTACACTGGTTGGTCAGTCAAGCGGAAGTGAAGATGGAAAAATAGGGGAATACCCTTACATCTTCCCTGTGATGAAAGTGGACAACCAACGACTGTGGAACATCACTGAGCGTGTTGTTGTTAACGATTTTGCACCAACCTACTACTCGTGCAGAAGTTTACATTGTCGCAGTTTTCAAACGATGCCAAGACAAGGTCGAGTGATACAGGACGTAGAGTAATTAACTTTTTAGACGTTGATTGCGCAAACAGATGGAACTAAGTGTTTGATGATTGAAAAGTCATACTCCCTTGCGAGCGGGACGCTTGCAACACAACAGATTGGCAACCCACAAACGACCGCAACGACGGTCGTTTTTATTCATGGGTGGTTGGATAATTCGTCCAGCTTTAATCCGGTTATGCAGCAAGTCGCCAAGTTTGCGCCCAATGCTCACCTTGTTGCTATCGATCTCTTCGGACACGGCTTCTCGTCGCACAAATCGGGAAGTTACTACCCATTTCATGATTATATTGATGACTTGCATCAGTTGGTGACTAAATTATCGCCAAACAGACTGGTACTGGTAGGACATTCACTTGGTGCATTGATAGCAAGTTGCTATAGTGCCGCCTTTCCTGAAAAGGTGTCAGGATTAATTCAAATTGAAGGTCACGGACCTCTTTCTGAAGCTCCCCACGAAACAGTCTCTCGCTTGAGGGATGGGGTACTCAGTCGTCTTCGACAGCGAAGAAAGCCTTCACGTCCTCTGGCAAGCCTTGAGGATGCTATTAAGCTGAGAGCTCACGCCAACCAAATTAATGCTGAATTAATCGCTCCTATTGTTGAGCGAGGTATTGTCGAGTTCGAGAACTCTTGGCAATGGCGATGCGACCCTAATCTAAAATGTGACTCGTTATATCGAATGTCACAGGCGCACGCTGAAGCGATTATGGCGGCTATTGAATGCCCTCAACTTATAATCCTAGGGAATGATGGATTCCGACATTTGCAGCATAATCGCTACAAATCAGTGCATAGTCCTCTGCATATAGAGACTGTTCCTGGCGGACATCATTGTCATTTAGAGAGCCCAGAGCTAGTTTCAGAGCTAATTCTTGGTGTAGTTAACAAAATTTAAACAAGTGTTTGAGCCTTTTAGTGCTCATGCACTAAAGCTGTGCTGTAATACCGCAATGATAAAAAGCGGCGAAGCAGTCGTCAGCTGATAAACGAGGAGTAACATCGTGGATAAACCTTGGCTTTCACGTTATCCAAGTGACGTACCAGAAACGATCAACCCAGATCAGTACCCATCTCTTGTAGAAATGTTTGAACAGTCGGTACAGAAGTACGCGGACCAACCTGCATTCGAGAACATGGGCTCGATTATGACATTCCGTAAGCTTGAAGAGCGCAGCCGTGCTTTTGCCGCTTACCTACAGAATGACTTGAAACTGAAGAAGGGCGATCGCGTCGCGCTAATGATGCCAAACCTACTGCAATACCCAATTGCACTATTTGGTGTATTGCGTGCAGGTATGATTGCAGTGAACGTCAACCCACTGTACACACCTCGTGAGCTTGAACATCAACTGAACGATTCTGGTGCAAAGGCGATTGTTATCGTATCTAACTTTGCGAGCACGCTAGAGAAAGTCGTTGATAATACGCCGGTTAAACACGTTGTTCTAACCAGCCTAGGGCAAATGCTGCCACGCGCGAAAGGGACCATTGTCGACTTCGTAGTGAAATACGTAAAAGGCATGGTGCCTAAGTATGATCTGCCGGGTGCTATCTCATTCAGAAAAGCGCTGCACAAAGGCCGTCGTCTTCAATATGTGAAGCCGTTCATGGCGGGTGATGACATCGCGTTCCTACAGTACACAGGTGGTACTACGGGTGTAGCGAAGGGCGCAATCCTAACGCACCGCAATATGATTGCGAACGTACTGCAAGCGAAAGGGGCTTACGGTCCTGTCCTTCAAGAAGGCCGCGAGTTGGTTGTAACGGCATTACCGCTTTACCACGTATTTGCACTGACGGTGAACTGCTTACTGTTTGTAGAGATGGGTGGCCGTAACCTTCTAATTACTAATCCTCGTGACATTCCTGGCTTTATTAAAGAGCTGCAAAAGGTTCCGTTTACCGCAATTACCGGCGTAAACACCTTGTTTAATGCGCTAGTTAATAACGAAGATTTCCACGAGTTGGATTTCAGTAACCTACGCCTATCTGTTGGCGGCGGCATGGCGGTTCAACGCGCTGTTGCTGAGCAATGGAAGAAAGCGACAGGCATTCACCTATTGGAAGGCTATGGCTTAACTGAGTGTTCACCACTGGTAACGGGTAACCCATACGACCTGAAAGACTACACAGGTGCTATCGGCCTACCAGTACCATCGACAGAAGTTCGTATTGTTGATGATGAAGGTAAGGTTATTGCTAATGACCAAGTAGGCGAGCTACAAGTTCGTGGCCCTCAAGTTATGCAAGGTTACTGGCAGCGCCCTGAAGCGACCAAAGAAGTGATCGATCAAGACGGTTGGTTATCGACAGGTGACATCGTTAAGTTTGATGACGAAGGCTTGTTGTACATCGTTGACCGTAAGAAGGACATGATTCTTGTATCAGGCTTCAACGTCTACCCGAACGAGATTGAAGACGTTGTGGCTCTGCATGGTAAAGTGCTTGAAGTAGCAGCTATCGGTCAACCTCATGAAGTGTCTGGTGAATTGGTTAAGATCTACGTTGTGAAGCGTGACCCTAGCCTGACCAAAGAAGACATTATCGCGCACTGTCGTGAGCACTTAACGGGTTACAAAATCCCTAAATTAGTCGAGTTCAGAGATGATCTTCCAAAGACTAACGTAGGTAAGATCTTACGCCGCGTACTGCGTGAAGAAAACGATGCAGAACTTGCGAAACGCGCTAGCGAATAATTAGCCCGTTTGCGCGAAAGTACTGCACCAAAACCATTGAGGCGCTTAATCTAAGCGAGCGCTGAAAAATGGTGTTAGAATGCCGACAGTTAATGTCGGCATTTTTGTATCCGGCGATCAAATAGAAACCTGTGAGAGTTTTTGTGGATTATCAAATCATTACCCAATTGAAAGACCTTGAGCGAGTTTGCCAACAAGCACGTGAAGCCGATGTCGTTATGCTTGATACGGAGTTCGTTCGTACTAGAACCTATTACCCTCAATTAGGCTTGATTCAGTTATTTGATGGTGAAACGCTGTCACTGATTGACCCTATTGCTCTTGATGACATGACACCGTTCGTTACCTTGTTGAAAGACGCATCAGTATTGAAAGTGCTGCACGCGTGCGGTGAAGATTTGGAAGTGTTCCAGAACGCATTTGGCTGTACACCAACACCAATGGTTGATACACAGATCATGGCGGCTTTCTTAGGTCATGGTTTATCAACGGGCTTTGCTGCTCTGGTTTCAGAGTTTGTCGGTGTCGATCTCGATAAGAGTGAATCTCGCACAGACTGGCTAGCGCGTCCGCTTTCTCAAAAACAATTGGACTACGCAGCAGCAGACGTGCATTACCTAATGCCAATGTACAACAAGCTTCTAGAAAAAGTGATGGAAGCTGGCTGGTGGGAAGCGGCTCAGCAAGAGTCTGATTTACAAGTTGCCAAGCGCATTCGTAAAGTAAACCCAGATACAGCCTACCTTGATATTAAAGGGGCGTGGCAGCTTAAACCTAAGCAATTAGCGATCTTACGACCTCTAGCAACTTGGCGTCTAAAAGAAGCAATCAAGCGCGATTTAGCGCTGAACTTTGTCTTCAAAGAACAAGACCTATGGGCTGTGGCGCGTTTTGCGATGAAAGATCCCAAGCACATGGAGCAAGAGGGTTTTGATTACCGCTCTGTGCGTCGCCATGGTGCGAAGATCAGCTCAATTGTTAAGTTAGCTGAACATACACCAGAAGAAGAGTACCCAGCACCAGTAGAACGTCTAATGGACTTCCCTGGCTACAAGCAACTCTTCAAAGTGCTGAAAGATGAAGTGAAAACAGCATCACAACACAGTGGTTTGGCGACGGAATTCTTGGCATCGAAGAAGCAACTTAACCAAATGTTAAGCTGGGTGTGGAAGCACGATCGTAACCCAGAAAAGCTGCCTGATGTTATGCAAGGCTGGCGTTTAGATGTGGTTGGCGAAAAGCTGAGTAAAGCGATCAAATAACCGCTTGCTGCTTTAAAGCCTAACTTAGTTACAGTTATAAACTGCAGATACAAAAAAGAGAGCCTAGGCT
>NZ_JBFRTU010000063.1:0-39519 GCF_041474275.1 Vibrio sp. 10N.222.52.B7
AGGTGATTATCTGTACGTATCTCTTTTTCAGAGAACGCGACACGCTGCGCCTGATATTCAAGAAGTCGAAACTAGTCATCATGACAAGCTTAGCGAGTGTTATCGGTTCTCTGGGTTGGTTTAGCGCGATGTCGCTTCAAGCCGTGCCGTACGTAAAGACACTCGGGCAAGTCGAAGTGATCTTCATGGTGTTGATATCCTATTTCTGGTTAGGGCAAAGCATCGCGCGCAAAGACATTCTTGCGCTCATCTTGCTTTCTATCGCAGCAGTATTGGTTATGTGGCAGTGACGAGCTCGTTAATATGACTAGGACAAATTGAAGTCATATTGCGACCGTTTGTTTTCGCTTGATATAACGCTTTGTCGGCTCGGCTAATAAACCCATTCCAACTCTCATGCGGGTGAAGCTGAGCAACACCAAAACTCGATGTCAGAAACATCTCATGTTCTTGTACTGCTGATACCTCTGAAATAGACAATCGTAACTTGCAGGCAATAACCTGAGCTTGTTGGAAATCGACATTAGGCAATAAAATCATTATCTCGTCTCCGCCAAAACGAAACGCACTGGCTTTAGGCGATGTTTTTATCGCACTTTGAACCATTTCAGCAAAAGACTTGATCACGAGGTCACCTACAATGTGTCCGTGTTGGTCATTGATCGACTTAAAATTATCAATATCCATCATAATGGCACTAACAGGTGCAGTTTCCGCCTGCTTCATGATAACTGGAACCATCTCATCTAATGCTCTGCGGTTTCCCAGTACCGTTAGAGGATCGCTGTAGGACAGCTCGTGAATAGAACTAAGCAACCTTGCGTTAATCAGCCAAAGCATTGTAAAGCTCATCGACACAATAAGAACGATGCTCACTAAAAAGGCAAGTTGATGAATGAGAGTGGCCGCCATGAAATCCTGGAGCTCAGTTGAAAATAGCGTCACCACAACTCGAAAAACCATAAACCCGCCATATATCGTAAATGACAAGGCCATCATCCGAATACCTAGAGTCAAGTCATCACGCCGGCCCTTTAATACCGCAAAGGCAGTGCAAAGAGTCACAAAAGCCAGATATAAACTAATGAGGATAATTCGAGCCTTTATGGAAGGCTCATAGAACGTGAAGTAAATAAAACATGGCAAAAGAGCCAACATCATTAGACTACTGAGGTAGGTGCATTTGAGAGAGTATTCTCGAAACAGACATAAGCTATACAAGGCGAGATGAAAACCAAGCGCAATGACCATATTGGCACCAATAACGGTGACCCAATCAGGGAACTCCCCTCTTAGGCTCAACATCAACGGCCCAGTTCCGATAACAAATATTGAAATGGAAAAGATTGAAAGCCCTTTAATGGACTGTTGAGTGAATTGAAATAACAACAAGCCAATACAGTAAATGAAAGAGAACAAAATAATAATAAAATTAAGTGTTCTCATATCCAGCGAAAAACCATCCATGATTTTCTATCTTCCATACGCAACCAAATTTCAACATGGTCAATAATCATGCAAACCACAAAAACATTCACCATGTGAATCTTTTTATTTTATAAAAAAAGGGGGTAGATCACATATGCGGAGATTTTTATCGCATGAGTCCATGATATGGATAGGCATGTAACACTCGCCCCCATAGAGTTTTATCGCATCACTGAATCTACAGGCTTCTGCACTCGTTACTTGGTTGAATGACGACTGTCTGGCATTATGCGCCCAAGAAATCTCTAGGGCTGTTGACCTTAGTTATTATACAGCAAAGAATGAACGAAGGTAGTCAGTGGTAGAAAACAGCCAACAATTAAGTGACCGTTACGACGAACATGGTTACTTTGTTATCAGAAATTATTTCAATGAAGCTCAAATTGCATCGCTTAGAAAAGTCGTGCTGAAATTTCATGAATCATGGAAAGCAGACAACGAAGAATTCTATAAAGAAGAAGCATTTAACTCGTCTTTAATTACGGGAAGCGAGTATTTGCCTGCCGACGATAGAAGCGTGCTTTTCGACTTCATAAGCTCGAAACAAGTGATGGATGTGGTTGATGCGGTGATTCCGAACAAGCCGGCATTCATGAATACACAGCTGTTCTTCAACCCAGTAAACCCGCAGCAAAAAGACTTCTGGCATCGCGACTGTCAATACGACTACGACATTGATGACCAGATGAAAGTCATCATGGAAACCCAAGTATTGCATCTGCGAGTGCCCCTTTTTGATGAGCCCGGCATGGAACTTATCCCCGGCACGCACAAACGTTGGGATAACGAAGAAGAGTACAATGTTCGCCAAGAAGAAAACGGCAAAGTGAGCAGCGATGACATCTCTGGTGGTAAGCAGATACCGTTAGCCGCAGGTGACTTATTGGTGTTTTCAGCGGATATGATCCACCGAGGCCGATATGGCTTGGATCGTTTGGCTTTGGATATTTTGATCTTCGATTCGGCGGCAGACTATGTCGACTACGTTGATGACGACTGTTTACCGACGCCAGCTATGTTAAGCAATATTAGCGACCCAAGGTTGTTTATGAACACGCTACACTTAAAATCAATGCAGTACTCATAATCCATAAAGGTGCCCAAACTATGACTGACACTAAGCAAAATACCCGAATTAGCCAGTTCCGTTTCGGTCAGCCAAAAGAATCTCTCAAGTTAGAACATGTCGCTTTAGGGGTACTAGACAAAGATAAAGTTCGCGTACAAATTGAAGCGACTAACATCAACCCTAGTGATCTGTTGTCGATTTATGGTGTGGGCCAATACAAACATAGCCATCAGCCGCCGAGAGTACCGGGATTTGAAGCGGTAGGAAGGATTGTAGAATCCAGCAGTGCTGAGTTTATAGTGAATCAACGAGTGCTTGTGGCAACCAGTGGAACATGGCAGAACTATGTCGATGTATCACCAGATGATCTGTTCCAAATTCCTCAACATTTAGACAATGGCTACGCCTGTCAGTTGTACATTAATGCGCTAACCGCATGGGTGCTAACGACAGAAATAGCCAAGCTGACCCAAGAGGATGTGTTGATCATCAACGCGGGCAGTTCAGCCATCGGTAAGATCTTCTCCCAGTTATCAGCATCACTCGGCTTCAACATCATTGTCGTTACATCACAGCAGACACAATACCCTGCCACTTCCTGTTGGGTGATAGATGCGAACGCTGATCTAGTTTCTCAAATTAAGGCATTAGGCTTGCCTATGCCAACCGTTGCCTTTGATGCGATTGGCGGCTCACCCGGAACCGATCTTGTTCACACCCTTGGCAACAACGGGCGCTTTATCAACTATGGGACGCTGTCGTTGGATTTTTACGAGCCACGCTTCTTTGAGTACGCGAAAAACCAACACATCGATTTCAGCACCTTCTTCTTGCGTTATTGGGAGGAAGCAGAAGGTAAAGATGTTCGCCGTGATAAGTTCACGACCATGCTAGATCACTTCATCACAAACGACATTCAGCTCGACGTTGACCGCTATCTACCATTCGATGAAGTGCAAACCGCGATTGATCTCATTGAATCGAAAACCACACGCCTAGAGGGCAAGATCATCTTACTGCCACAGTAAGTGAGAGTTGGACGATATATACCTTGTTTATTTCAACAGGCAAGACGTTCAACAGCTTACAAGCGTGCTTGTTAATACACCATCGCTTAGGAAGTTTGATTAAAGAAATCGAAGATTGAAAAGATAGCGAAGAGTTGTGGTGCATTTCTCCATAACTTAAGTGGTTACGAGATGGTCATGAATCACATTTATTTGAAACATCAATTAGTTATATCATTAGAAATATGATACTGATCACCCATAAGATAACCTCGATTCTATATGGTAGCGTCATACTTAAAACCACGATGTGAACATACTTATGAAAAGACACATACTATCAAGCGCCACCCTACTCTCTCTAGCCTTTCCCACCTTTGCAGCTGATGGCGATATACACGATGTCACGATACTGGGTACTTCAGATATCCACGGTCATTTTATGGCGTGGGATTACGCGGCAGATAAACTCAACACTCGTGGTAGCTTGAGCCAAATCGCGACCAAAGTTGGTGAGATCCGCAAAGAGCAATCTAACATTATCCTTGTCGACGCTGGCGATACCATCCAAGGCAACTTCGTAGAAACCTTCAAAGACGAGCCCGTTGATCCAATGATGCTTGGCTTTAATCACATGAAATACGATGTGTGGGTTTTAGGTAACCACGAATTCGACTTTGGCCTCAAAACCCTCAACAGGGCCGTTACCCAATTTAAAGGGCAGTCTCTCGGTGGCAACATCAAGAACAAAAACGGAAACCCATTCCTGCCTGGTTACACCATCCTAGAACGCGGTAGCATTAAGATCGGCGTGATCGGAATGGATACCCCAATGACGGAGGTCTTTGCGCAAGGTACCAACCGTTTAGAAGGCGTCACTTTCACTAATCCAACCTTGGAAGTGAAGAAAATCGTCAAAGAGATTGATGATAAAGTGGATGCCATCATATTGGTTGCCCATATGGGAATTGAGAACGAGAATGACATTGCCGACACCGGTGTCACCGACATTGCCAATGCAAACCCAGAGCTTGATGCCATCGTCGCTGGCCACATGCACACTCGCATCGAGAAAGCCGTTGTAAATGGCGTTATTATTACTGAACCCGACAGATATGGCCGCGCCCTATCTCGTATCGATCTTCAATTTGAAGAGCGCGATGGCACATTCACTCTCGTCAACAAAGACAGCTTCACCTATAAAATTAAAGGTATCGACTCTGATGAGAATATGGACGAGTTATACCAGCCTTACCACAAACAACTCCGAGAAATGGCGAACAGACCTGTCGCTCAACTTACCGGCGTTGATTTAGTCCCAGAAAACGAAATCCGCGGTATCCCTCAAGTCCATGTTCAAGACACAGGCATCAGTGCGCTATTCCAAGAAGCGAGCTTCTTCTATGCACCTAAAGCCAATGTCATCGCACTTCAAATAGACAACGACAATGCCAAGCTCGATGTTGGCCCAATCAAAGCCAAAGACATCGCGTACAACTACCAATACGCAGGTGGCGAAATCACTGTCTACCAGATGACAGGCAAAGAGCTGAGAACCTACATGGAATGGTCTGCGGGCTACTTCAACTCAGTACAACCTGGCGATGTAACCTACAGCTTTAACCCTGAACGCAGAGCATCAAAATACTCGACCAATGACTTCTTCGCGGGCGTGGCTTATACCATCGACCTTACTCAGCCTGCAGGTACACGCATTACCAACCTCGCGTTTGCAGATGGCACTCCGGTTACAGATCAAACAGAAATCCGTATTGGTATGAATAGCTATCGAATGGGTCATCTAACCAAGAAAGGCGGCGTGCTAGAAGGCGAATCGTTCCCTGTACTTTTTGATACGGAAGCAGAGTATGGAGAAGAAGCAGGCACAATCCGTAATATGACCATCAAATATCTTAAAGAAGAAAGGAACGGTCAGTATGAAGGTAAACCTCAACAACGATGGGCACTTTCTGGTTTAGAAAGCCGTTATAATGAACAACGAGAGATAGTGAAGTCATTGATTAATGATGAAACCATATCAATCCCGACCAGTGACGATGGCCGCTACACAAACATCGCTTCTATCAACGTAAAAGAACTGATGTTCAAATCTGACGAAGCGAAACAAGCTGCCATAACCACACGCGAAAAGAAACTGGCGCAAGCAACTGAGCAAGAGAGTAAGCAGATCAAACGCGAAATCACTCTGATTGAAGCGCTCAATTAAGCCCTGACCTCAAACCAATAACGACTTAACGACGCTTAGAGCGTGGTTAGGTCGTTGATTACGGAAAGTTGAGTACGATCCATATTAAGTGACGTTGAAAAATAGAAGTAAAAGCAGACTCTTTGACACACTCATTACTATTGTAAGCAAGTACTTTGCAACTTGAAGGCTACACCGCCTCCCCCCCTTTTAGTAAAACCCAATAAATCAGATAGTTATCCACAGGTAGCCCCATTTCTTTATCTTGCCTTCCATCACATGCATGTTGATAATACGAAGAATCTCTCACATAAGGCGAGAGCTTCTTTATAGGTAATAATATGAATAACCCTGAATTGGTTTTCGCTATCGCTGCTTTGTTAGGTGCCTTAGCAAAATTAATCCTCGCAATAAAGTCCAAGTAACTAGATTTTCTTGGGCCTTACTAACCCTGATTGGCTTCAACCAATCGGGGGCGTTTTCTTTTAAAACGAATTGGAATTGGGACAATTTTTAACATAGATATTTATTATCTATAAACAGCCCCAAAAGCCTCTGAGGTGACTCTAAGCTCCCACAAACACCTGTATTCCTCCTCACACTGATCTATTTCTCTCTTTTCGCAGTACAAGTTATTAATTATTCGATATAAATCGCTTTCTTTTTCAAATTGTTGTCTACAGTTTTATAGAGCTTGTCGCTTCAGTAATTGCCACAAGTAACGACACCTTTTGATGGTAGGTTTTGGTTATAAGGAAAGGAAATGGAAAGCCCAATTGTCACACTCACACATGCCAGCAAAAGCTTTGTTGATGGTAAAGACACTCATAGCGTGTTGGAAAATGTCGACTTCGCTTTGGCAACAGGGGCAAGCGTGGCTTTGACAGGGGCGAGTGGCAGTGGAAAGAGTACTCTGCTTAACATCATTGCGGGGTTTGAACCTCTATCCGGTGGAGAATTGTGGCTTGATGGCGAGAACACATCAAATTGGAAAGATCCACAATGGAGCCGATTTCGTCATCAAAAATTGGGCGTTATCTTTCAACAGTTCAACTTATTGACCCCACTCAACGTAAAACAAAACATCGCCTTCCCTCTTCATTTAAATCAACAGAAATGGAGCGACTGGTGCGATTATTTAGTTGATGCATTGGGCATCAGTGAGCTACTCGAAAGACACGTATCCGCACTCTCTGGCGGTCAGCAACAACGGGTGGCAATAGCGCGTGCGCTTGCCCATAAACCCAAACTACTGCTTGCCGATGAACCCACAGGCAACCTCGACCACAAAGCAGGCATTGAGGTAATGAAGCTGCTGAGTGAAATCACTACACAAGGCAACACTGCGGTGCTTTTGGTTACGCACAGCCCAGAATGCGCCAGCTTTATGCAGACAAAATTGGTGTTAGATGATGGTTGTTTAAGGAACGCCGATCTAACCCCAAGAGCAGCAGCGTTGTGAGTAATCCAATGAAGCAAACTGGCTTCGCTCAGAACCAGCTCACCCATACCAAACTGACTCTGAATCTATTCGCGGCGCACTATCGTCAATCACCATTGCAAGCCGCAGCGATTCTGATCGGCATTGTGTTAGCGGTCACCTTGTTTGTCGCAGTGCAAGCCATCAACCTCAATGCCAAGCGCAGTTATGCAGAATCGACCGAGCAACTTAGCGCTCAAGCGCAGAACCTTATCATTCCACCAGCAGGGCAAAACTATTTGCCGGAATCGCTCTACTTCAGCTTAAGACAAAGTGGATTAAGCGCAGCGCTACCTGTTATAGAAGGGCGAGTAAGAGACGAGCAAGGTCGACGTTGGTCAGTTCAAGGCAGTGAGTTGATCGCCGCCCTCACTTCAAGATCTCGTCACGCTCGCATCGACGAACAAAGCAACACTCAAACCAAAGAACCAAACATTTCCCTGTTCGACAATGCCTTACCTTTGCCGCAACTCTTAGCGGGTGAACCCATTGTGATGATGAGCCAGTCGCAACACCAGAACTTGGGAGGAGTAGACACACTCACTTTGGATGAAGTGCTCACTCAAGTGGTAGTGCTACCAGATGAATGGCAGCTAGGTAGCCGAATGTTGATGGATATTGGGTTCGCTCAGCAACTGCTTAACAAGCAAGGGCAACTGAGCTACATCGCTATTTTTGACACTAAGAGCGACACTAAGAGCAATCCTCAGGATAAATGGCAAAGCCTTATTGGCGAGCAAGGACGATGGATTTCCAACAACCAAAGTACGGATCTGGGTTCAATTACCGATAGCTTTCACCTCAATCTCACCGCCATGAGTCTGTTGGCGTTTTTGGTTGGCCTATTCATCGCTTACAATGGTGTGAAGTACAGTTTACTGAAGCGTAATCGGCTATTGGTGCAAATTCAACAAGCCGGCATTGCGCCAAGCATCGTGTTTTCAGCTCTGTTAGTCGAGCTGACTCTTTTAGTCACACTAGGCGCGTCGCTTGGTTTCATTCTCGGCATCCAACTCAGCCATTGGCTGCATCCAACCGTCGCGATAACACTTGAGCAACTTTATGGTGCAACACTGCTTCCCGGTACATGGCAGTGGCAATGGTTAGTGCAGGCACTGCTACTCACGCTGGCCGCAACGCTTGTCGCTTGTTGGCAACACTTTAAACAGCGGGTGCGACAACCCCTCTCTTCCCATGGCGGTTTCTATCAAGCGCCGGAAACGTCTAACGAAAATCAGCTGTTTGTTATCGGGTCAGTATTAACTATTCTCGCGTTAGCAGGTTTATGGATGAGCGAACATCATCGCTTCACCATGGCATGGCTCGGTGTGTTAGTGGTATCGATTCCTTTGTACCTGCCCAAAACGCTCAGCGTGTTAGCGAACTGGAGCGAAAAACGTACCCAATCGGGGTTAATACAATATCTGTTCGCTGAGCTGCGTGAACTTATCTCCCCTCTCTCCCTTGCCATGATGGCGTTGCTTCTCGCCGTCACCGCCAATGTAGGAATGAATACCTTAGTCGGCAGCTTTGAATCCACCTTAAAGCAATGGCTTGAACAGCGCTTACATGCTGATATTTACGTTAGCCCTGCCCAAGGTGAAATCGCGAATGTGGAACGTGCGTTAGAGCAGTTTGAAAATGTTGAAACCGTTTATAAGCAATATTATGTCGATGATAACTTGCAGGGCTTACCTACTTTGCTCGGCACCAAAGACAAAGACACACTTGAGCAAACCATGGTATTTCAATCCCACCTTGATGATTTCTGGACGCGCTTTTACCAAGGTGAATTCGTGGCGATCAGCGAACCTACGGCAGTGAAGCTCGGCTTGCCGCTTGGAAGCCGACTCAAGCTCGACGCGATCCAAGACAAAGCGCTCATCGTCGGGGCGATTTTCCACGATTACGGCTCACCGAATGGCGAAGTGTTACTTGCACCTAATTTGTGGATCGAAAGCGGATTTACTGACTTACCCACCAGCTTGGGAATCAAAGTCTCTGGCGACCCACAAGTGGTGTACGAACAGTTACGCCAACAACTCAATCTGCACCCAGGTCAGCTTTACAATCAAGCACAGATCAAATCGATCGCTTTAGAGATCTTCTCACAAACTTTTGCCATCACGCGGGCGCTTAATGGCGTCACATTAATGGTGGCGGTGATTGGGTTGTTCTGCGCCTGTTTCATGTTGCTCGATGCACGTAAAGCCGCCATTGCAAGGCTGTATGCACTCGGTGTTAGTCAGAAAAAATTGATGGCAATGGTGGTCGGGCAAATCGTTGTTCTGGTCGCCTTCACTCTGGTTATCGCTTTACCACTCGGCGCTATGGTCGGTTATGTGTTGACGGACATCGTTTCCCTGCGCGCCTTTGGTTGGAGTTTAAATTATGTGTGGAATTGGAGTGATGCACTCGGCATCGCAGCCATCACCATTTTAGTGGCTGTGATTGCGACCTTGATCCCACTGTGGCGTTTGGTCAGTAAACCCGTGGTATCCAGCTTGCAAAGTGAGGTGTTGTGATGAATCGATCAATGAGAGTTTTCGTTCTCACACTTGGCATCTTACTCCTTTTAGGGTGTGAGGAGTCCACTCAACCATCAGCTCAAAATATGGGTTCGATACTCGGTACTGAAACACAAACCGAGAATGAAACGGCAATCGATCAAGCGCAATTTTCTCCGGTAGTAAAAGGTATCGACATCACTTTCCCTGCCGACCATCAAGCGCACCCTGATTTTCGTCATGAATGGTGGTATTTAACCGCAAACTTGATTGATGAAAAAGGCAATACGTTAGGCGTGCAATGGACACAGTTTCGCTTTGCGGCTGCACCACAGGAACGTAGCAATAGAACCAAGGAAACTACGTGGCAAAGTCAGCAGATCTACATGGCACACAGCGCTGTCACCACTAAAGACAAACACTACGCCGATGAAAAGTGGTCACGTAACCAAGCAGAACTGGCAGGAGTAAGCGCTTCACCATTTCGTGTCTATCTTGATGACTGGCAATGGACGTCGACGACCGATGACCTGTTCCCAGCTACATTGGTCGCTAACTCGGGTCAATTTGGATACTCGCTTAAGTTAACCAACAACGCGCCTTATCAAAAGCAAGGCGAACAAGGCTACAGCACTAAAAGTAGCGATGGCAAAGTGGCTTCCTATTACTACAGCCAACCATTCATCGATGTATCGGGCGAAGTAACCATTGATGGCATCACGCATCAAGTTTCCGGCAAAGGTTGGATAGACAGAGAGTGGAGCTCTCAGTTTTTACTCGACTCACAACAAGGTTGGGATTGGTTTGCGCTAAGGCTGAGTGATGAAACCAGTTTGGTGGTATTTCAGCTTCGAAACTCAACAACAGGCAAAGCCAGTTATTCCCATGCGAAGTTGATGAATCAAGATGGCTCCGGCATCACGATTAAGCAGCAAGACATCAGCTTAACCGCCATCAAGCAAACTAAAATCGACGGGCGTGACTACCCAACAGAGTGGCAAGTTTCGATTCCAACTCAACAAATCGAACTGACCGTCTCGGCACTCAATCCAAATGCCAAAATGCCGCTGTCGGTTCCTTATTGGGAGGGGCCAATCATGATTAAAGGTTCTCATTCTGGGTCTGGCTATATGGAGTTGACTGGGTATTAGATTATGTATTAATACAGGTGGAATCTAACAACAAATACATCGCGATAACCATCAACTAAAACACTTTCAACCAAAACCTCCACCACGGAGGTTTTTTGTTATTCCATATGTTCTATTTACCTTAACGCCTGTTGAAAAATATCTAATTTAACCAAACACTGGGCTCCCCTAAAATACCAATCAAATGGTTAGAGGAGATAGAACATGCTTAGCTCAGTGCACAATGACGAACTCAACAAATACATAGAGAAACTAGACTTAAACCTTACCAAGGATCAGGTTCGTGAACTTGGTTGGCAGCAAAGTAATGAAGAGGTAGGAAAAGAAAAAACAGTATTAGGCTCGTGGTTTTTCTTTTCTTTCTTTGGCTTATGTACGTCTGCATGTCTTGCGCTGCTAATGTATATCTCATGAAGATAAACAAAACAATGACCACGTATAACCAGCATGGAACCTTCAATTGGTTCGAGGTCGACGGAGAAACGTACATACTGTTCAAAGTGGGCAGCAACAGTGCTCTATTGAACCAACACTATGAGGATGTCACCGAACAACAGAGCGAAATATATGGGCTGTTAGGGGCGATTCCATAAGCTCATACTGCACGTATTCACTTATGGTCTATCTATTCACTTGTGGTCTATCTACGCACTAACTAGCGCAAACATCCGTTCTTTTGGCAACAAGACCGAGCTACAACAAACGGTTCTTATACTGCTCTGGCGTTTGGTTCGCGTAACGTTTGAACATGGTGATAAATGGGCTTGCTTGGTTATAACCCAATGTAAGAGCGACCTCTTTAACCGATTGGCCGTTTCTCAACAAGTCCATTGAGTATAGGTAGCGCACTCGCAGTCGCCACTCGGTAAAGCTCATTCCAAGCTCGGTCTGGCAGTGGCGAGAAAGGGTTCTTTCCGTGGTGTGGACACGTTCAGCCCAATCTTTCAGCGTCACTTCATCGGTTGGGTTCTCTTCAACAGAAGCCAATATAGGCGCTAGATACTTATTATCGGTTGAAGGCAAGAAGTGGTGTTCAACCTCACGCTGCGCAAGTTGGTCAAGCAGTACCTGAACGAGCCTTTGGTCTTGCTCGGTTTCCGCAACATTGATCCCACGATCGCGAAAATCATCGATAATAGAAGACACAATCGGCGTGATCTTTATAAGGCTGGTTTTATCTGGCAGGTGTTGCGTGAGTTCTGGGGCGATATTTAGTGAACAGTAGTCCAAAGGCTTACGGTTATAACTGCAATGCATCACCCCGGCCGGTACCCAAATCGCTAGATGTGGTGGCGCTAGAAATCGAGTGCTTTCCGCTTCCATCTCTAATATACCACCACTGATCAATTGAACCTGTCCCCATGAGTGGCTATGAACTCGGGTTTCAGTGTTCGAAAGAAACGCTTCAAAATTCATAAATACGTTGGATGGTGCCTTATCAATTAATAAGGATGGATGAAGGTTTCTGGAGTGTTTTTTCAAACTTGTCTTCCTATCGCGCTTAATGTCTTTCTAAAGATACTTGTAAGTATAACGACCTGTCAAACTAGCCGCACCAACTCATTCGCCACGGAATTCACATGCATTACCTATTACCATTTTTTACAGTCTGTATCTGGGGCGCCAATGCAATCGTCAACAAGCTTGCTGCAAGCACCATAGAACCTAGCGCAATGAGTTTTTACCGCTGGTTTTTTGCGATGTTAATTCTCACGCCTTTCTGTATTCGCCCAGTGATGAAGCAGTGGGCTGTCATTAAGCCAAACTTATCTAAATTAGCGTTCCTCGGCTTTTTGGGCATGGTGTTGAACCAATCTCTAGGTTACTACGCAGGCTTAACCACAACCGCCTCTAACATGGCATTAATCACTTCTTTGGTTCCATTGGTCAGTGTATTTTTAAGCGTCCCTTTGCTGCACAAGTCGATTTCTAGTTTGAGTATTGTTGGCGGTGTGTTGTCACTATCAGGCTTAGCCCTGATGTTAGGCAAAGGCGATCCGTTATTCTTCATGCATCAAGAATTGACTCAAGGCGATGGCTATATGCTAATTGCAGCCTTTGTTTATGCTTCTTACTGTGTACTACTGAAACGCTGGAAAATGCCAATCAGTAGCTGGGTGGTGATATACATTCAGGGTCTGTTTGCTGTCGCGATGCTTACGCCACTTTGGCTTACCAGCGAACAACTTTTACCACCGCAACAAGCGCTCCCATTGATAGCTTACGCAGCGATTGCCGCTTCGATTTTAGCGCCTTGGATGTGGGTGAAAGCGATTGACACCATTGGTGCTGACTCAAGCGCGATGTTCATGAACTTGCTTCCGGTTGTAGCGATCGTATTAGCCGCGACATGGCTTGGCGAAGAGATTAACCAGTTCCACATCATTGGTGGTGTGATGGTGATTTCAGGTGTCATCCTTGCTCAAATCAGAAGAAAACCAAGGCTTGAGGCTCCTCTCCCTCAACAAAGCTAAACGCATTACCCAACGCTCACATTAGGGTAAAAATTCAAACTCACGTTTCACACAGCAAATGAGAGTGGCTACTGTAATCCATACTATGATGAGCCCTTACAGCAAGCGAGTAAAACGGAAGATTAGTCTAAACGCTTTACTTTATATCAGCATGATGAGTCGTTACTCAACTATTCTTCAGCAGTTATACCTTTATATCATTACAATCACACACGATTAGTGCGAAATACACTAAAAGGCTTCCCAAACAATAATCCGAAAGGAAATATCTACGCGAAGGATCTATACTTTTTAAAACAGTAAAAGTGAGCTGATAAGAAAACAATAATCACTACCACTTTAGTGGTATCTGAGATACAGCCACTTTAACTAAACCAAATCAACAGCGGTTGGTTGGCTAACACAAAAAAGTACCGACATGAGTACCACACGGCTTAGAAACACCTAGCATTACGCTAGGTGTTTTTTTTGCAATCGACCTATCTAGTGACTTAATCAGTATTTCTATTCTCTTGCTTGATATCACTTCATCCATGTTTGCCATTCGCCTGATACGCCTTTAAGCACCAATATTCATCAACTGATCATCTGTTTGAAAAAAATAGTCTTAACCATGAGATTATCCGCTTTAACTTATGTCATCTTAAGTATATTGTTACTAGCAAGTAACAAGCATGTTACGCAGCAAAATAATAATGAAGGAAGATAGATGAGCAGTAGCAATAGCCGACAAGATGGTAAACGAGACGTTACTCTGCGTTTTTTAGCTGAACCCGGGGATGTGAACTTTGGTGGTAAAGTTCATGGTGGTGCAGCAATGAAGTGGATCGATTTAGCAGCCTACGCTTGTTCCGCAGGTTGGAGCGGTAAATACTGTATAACAGCCTATGCAGGCGGAATTCGATTCGTTGCCCCAATTCATGTAGGCAACCTTGTGGAAGTAAGTGCAAAGGTCATTTACACAGGTTCATCTTCAATGCATATCGCTATCGACGTGCAAGCAAGCGACCCTAAAGAGCTCAATAACCGCCTAACAACTCACTGTATCGTTATTATGGTCGCTGTCGATGAGAATGGTAATCCGACTAAAGTGCCAGAGTGGATACCAGAGACGCCAGAAGACATCGAATTACGAGATTCGGCTATTCGCCTAATGAACATGCGAAAACAGATTGGTGAAGAGATGGAAGCTCACGTGAAGTACCTTAAGTAAGGTCCACCAGCTGCCCTCCCCCTACAAAACCTTAGATCAATGCCAAGCGCCTGCTTGGCATTGATCTATTTGATACCTTCGTGCTCTACACAGCCAAATCCGCTGCACACCCAATACAGACGATAAGAGCGTGATACCCAGCCAAAGGTTGAAATGAATCGGCACTTGTTCACTGATTTATTTTGACTGTAATAAAGTCGTCATTTTGCTCTGATTAAATACCGCCAATCATAATAGATGCATTTGAATTTCTTGGAGCCACTCTTGAGCGTCATACGCCCCACTCTTAGCGAGTCTACACTGAACAATTTAAAGGCTGTTGAGTACCAATGGGTTAGAACTTTGTACGTCGAAGGCTACGACAGCAATGAAATCAACCACTATATCCAAACGTGTTTCGGTGGAGATCCGACATTTGCCGATCTATTTCGTCGCGTGGCACTCGATCAAGAAAGTATCTATGTGTTGTTGCAACACTTAGGTTGTGCTCCTTCTAGTAAAGAGTTCTAACTTCTAAGTCCCACCAAAAACCAGAAGCATAAATAAACCTACCTCCATAACCCTCATGAATGTCACTTGAATATTCTGTAACTACCTCTCGCTTACCCATACATTTTCAGTGCAATTTCAGGTTTTGTTGCATACAAATCATTGAAGTATCACGCATTGGAATATTCACAACATATCAATAGTACAACAGCCACTTATACTGAGTGTCTGATTTGTGAGACTAGTTCATTTCTACAAGTAACCAAAATGAAGTGGTCGGTATTTAGGAGAGAAGTAACTCGAAACTTTGGGTTTTAAAGTAGATATGAGCGCGATAGTTAACGAGTAACGCTGACACAAAAAACAAAAAGTAGCAGGCATAAAAAAACCCAAGTAAATACCTGGGTTAGAGTTACAAAAACCACTAATCATTAATAGCGTAAGGAACCTGATTAGTAGCCAGCTATGCGTAACCTGAGGGTTATTTTTATTACTGATCGGCGGCCAAACCAAATGATGTAATAAAAATGCCAATATAGAGCGACCTAACGGTCGCTCTTTTTCTTTCTTATAGAGTACAGCTTATCCTTTTACACCACCTGCCGTCAAACCACCAACTAACCAACGTTGAGCAAGTAAGAACACGATAGTAATCGGAAGTGCTGATAGTACAGCCGCTGCCGCAAAGTCACCCCATAGGTAGTTCTGAGGGTATAGGTACTGCTGCATACCTACTGCTAGCGTGTAAGAGTTCACATCTGTAAGTAGGATAGACGCTACTGGCACCTCACCCACTGTCGCGATGAAAGATAGGATAAACACAACCGCTAGGATTGGCACAGACAGCGGTAGTAGAACCAGTCTGAATGCTTGCCAAGGCGTTGCACCATCAAGGGCTGCTGCCTCTTCCAGAGAGTTATCAATCGTTTCAAAGTAACCCTTAATCGTCCATACGTGCAGTGCAATACCACCAAGGTAAGAGAAGATTAGACCACCGTGTGTGTTCAAGCCTAAGAACGGAATGTATTGACCAAGTTTGTCAAACAGCGCGTAGATTGCTACTAGAGCCAATACTGCTGGGAACATTTGGAAAATCATCATCGCTTTCAGGATTGTGTTCTTACCTTTAAAGCGCATACGAGCGAACGCGTAAGCCGATGTCGTAGACAGTGTCACAATCAGAATCGATGTGATACCTGCAACCTTCACTGAGTTCCATAACCAAGTTAGCACAGGGAACGGAGGTGACGTTACCGAGCCATCTGCGTTCGTTACTGACATACCCAATGCTAACTTCCAGTGTTCCAATGATGGGTTATCTGGAATCAAACTACCGGTTGCGAAGTTACCTTCACGGAACGAGATCGCGATGATCATCAGTAGTGGGAAGATAATCATTGCCAAGAAGCACCACAACACTGCATGCGTTGCCCACACTCGGTATTTAAGGCCTTTACCTTGTACCATAGCCATTGTCGTGCTCCTTAATCTTGAGACAGTTTAGTGAAACGAAGGTTTAGTAACGCTAGTGCACCAACCAATAGGAAGATAAGCGTTGCGATAGCACTTGCTAGACCGAAGTCTTGACCGCCGCCGCCTTCGAATGCAATTCGGTACGTGTAGCTTACAAGCAAGTCTGTGTAACCCGCTGGCTCAGAAGTACCAATCATGTTCGGGCCACCGTTCGTCAATAGTTGAATCATTACGAAGTTGTTGAAGTTAAAGGCAAACGCTGCAATCAATAGCGGTGTAAGCGGTTTAATCATCAATGGGAACGTAATGCGCTTGAAGTTATCAAGGAAGTTCGCACCATCGATTGCTGACGCTTCGTATAAATCATCAGGAATCGCTTTAAGCAGACCCATACATAGAATCATCATGTAAGGGAAACCTAGCCATGTGTTAACCATCAACACCATGGTTTTCGCTAAGATAGGGTCTGAGAACCAGTTCGGGCTTAAGCCGAAGATATTCTCGAGCACCATGTTGATCTCACCAAAGCTTTGGTTGAATAGACCCTTAAAGATAAGAATCGAGATAAACGCGGGTACGGCGTAAGGCAGAATCAGTAGAACACGATAAATAGAACGACCTTTCAACTCTTCCCATTGCACGATGTTAGCCAATACAAGGCCGATAACTAGCGTGAACGCTACGGTACATACCGAGAAGATAACCGTCCAAATAAAGATGCTGATAAACGGTTCTTTAATGCCGTCATCTTTCCATACACGCTCAAAGTTATGCGTACCAATGCTAACCACGAAACCTGGAGAGATGGTATTACCCGTAAACTCACCATTTGCATCAACAGGCTGGTAGAAACCCACATCCATATTTGGCTTGAGAACTTCACCCGTTTCATTGTTGATTAACGTTTCTTCATCGTCTTGTAGCGTGTAAAGCGGAGCAACAGAAGCAAACTTACGTAAGCCACTCATGCGGATGTCACCACCGTCAGGTAGATTGAAATCAACACCACTGATTGCTGCTCGGTTTTGAATGATCGCTTTGATCTTCTCTTTTTCACCTTGCGCAGACTCAATAACAGATAGGTCCATCTCTGTTTCTGTCATATTGTCTAGAGAAAATACGTCAGTCGCTAACAGTTGATCGCCATCTTTTACAACGATCTGGTGACCGTCATCTGTCTTGTACAAAGTAAATGGGTAGCTCTCACCGCTTTGGAAAGAACGGTCTAAAAGAACGGTTTGAGTACGCTCTAGAGAAAGTTGGTTTTTCGCGCTGTAGTTAGTAAACGCAAGCCCTACGGTGTATGCCAATGGGAAAAGAATGAACAAGATCATTCCGGCAATACCTGGGTAAATATAACGGTGGGCGTAAGTTTTTTTACTACCAAAAATGTAAAGTGCCAAAGCCGTTAAGATCACTGTAAGCAGCGCAAAAGCGAGCTCACCGCGAGAATACATTAGAATTGTAGCGTAGCCGTTTATTAAGCCAACGCTACCAAGCAACCCCCATTTAATGAAGACGCTTTTACTGCCTGGAAGGCTTGATGGTGCTGGGATAGCATCTGTACCTTGAACTGACTGCATAGAGGAACCTGCTAGCGATATAGATAAAAAATAGAAAAGTAAGGAGAGGTTACCCTCTCCTTAAAAGGTAGTGCCTGGGTGTTACTTAACCATACGACCTTCAGCAGCTTTTAGTGCTTGGTCTACTGATTGACGGCCGTCAACTACGTTGCCGATCGCTTCTTCCATGCTGTACCAGAATGTTGTGAACTGAGGGATGTTAGGCATGATTTCACCGTTCATCGCGTTGTCCATTGTTGCTGCAATACGAGTATCGCTGTCTAGTTGACGTTGGAAAGAGTTAAGAGCAACAGCGCCTAGTGGCTTGTCGTCGTTCAGGCTCTTCATACCTTCATCTGTTAGTAGGTAGTTTTCCATGAACTCAACAGCTAGGTCGCGGTTTGGAGACGCAGTGCTGATACCACCTGCCCATACACCAACGAAAGGTTTAGACGCTTTACCGTTGAACTTAGGTAAAGTTGTTACGCCGTAATCTACGCCAGCTTTCTTGATGTTTTCCCAACCCCAAGGGCCGTTGATTGTCATTGCAACGTTACCTGCAACGAATTCAGACTCAGCTACTGAGTAATCCATGTCTGCAGAGATAACTTTGTCTTGTACCATCTTCTCGATGAAACCTAGAGACTTCTGAACACCATCAGTCGCTACGCCCGCATCTTTAATGTCGTAACCTTCTGCAGTCTGTTTGAATGCGTAACCGCCGTCAGCTGCAAGTAGAGGCCATGTGAAGTAAGCGCCGCCACGTAAAGGCCACATGATCGCTTTCTTGCCGTCTTTTTTAAGTTCAGCATCAAGTGCTGGGATTTCTTCCCAAGACTTAGGTGGGTTAGGAACAAGCGCTTTGTTATAAATTAGCGAAACTGACTCAACAGCAACAGGGTATGCGATTGTTTTACCTTCGTATGAAACAGCGTCCCATGCGAAGTCTACGATACCTTCTTTAGTTTCTTTAGAAGGTTTGATATCAACAAGAAGTCCCGCTTCTGCATAGCCGCCAAAACGGTCATGTGCGTAGAAGATCATGTCTGGGCCATCGCCAGCTGCAGCTACTTGAGGGAATTTCTCTTCTAGCTTGTCAGGGAAAGCGACGGTTACTTTAACACCAGTATCTTCTTCGAAGCGTTTACCTACTTCAGCCATGCCTTCATAAGCTTTGTCACCACCTACCCAGATTGTTAGTTGTCCTTCTTCGATAGCAGCATTTGCACCAAAAGAACCCAGAGCAACTATTGTACCTAGAGCTACAGCGCTTAGAGCGTTTTTCATGTGAATATCCTTTTTATATTTATACGTAGGGCACATCTACCAAGACGAGCCAGTTTTCGGAGGTTATGATCTGAGAAAACAGACCCTAGCTCATCATCCTAGCCACTACGCCCTAGCTATTATGGCTTAAATTCGTGATCACCATCCGGTCAGATTAGAGACTGCAATCACAAAACGCATACTCATCGTGATCAACATCACCGTTACGCGGTGGATTTATTTGAACTGGATCGCCAATTATTAATAACCCCATTTATCTACTCCTCCCCTCCTACTCCCCCTAGTTAATTTTCCATTAGGAGGATGTACCCTTACGCCAATTCACCGAAACTGCATTCATCCAAGAGTGGATAGTAAGAACCCTTTACCGGCAAGTGTTATGCGTTGACGCATTATTCATTTAGTTGGCTTCACTGCCCGCTGGTGTCTTATATTAGCATCGAGCTAAATCTGTGATTGAATCACGGGGGAGGTTTAGCTGGATGTGGGGGAAATGGGCATCAGTTTGGCTATGACGGGTGGGCTTGGTTAAAGAAGCCAAGTCTCACCCACTTTTTTCTTACTCACTCAATACTTACCAATTCCTACAGTTACTGCTGACCCAAAAATTTCTTATAATGATAAGCAGTAAAACTTAAAATTTGATCGATCGAGGACAAGCTAGATGGCGAGTGTCACGTTAAAAAACGTTTATAAATCATATGGTGATGTACAGATTTCTAAGGACGTAACCTTAGACATCAACGAAGGTGAATTCGTAGTATTCGTTGGACCATCAGGTTGTGGTAAATCGACGCTATTACGTTGTATCGCAGGTCTAGAAGACATTACGTCTGGTGATTTGTACATTGGCGACCAACGCATGAATGACGTTGAACCGTCAAAGCGTGGCGTAGGTATGGTATTCCAGTCTTATGCGCTTTACCCTCACCTTAACCTATACGACAACATGTCTTTCGGTCTTAAGCTAGCAAACGCAAATAAAGCTGAGATCGACAAACGCGTTGAACATGCTGCAGAAATCCTTCAGCTTGGTCACCTTCTTGAGCGCCAACCTAAAGCGCTTTCTGGTGGTCAACGTCAACGTGTTGCGATTGGTCGTACTCTGGTTTCTCAACCAAACGTATTCCTACTTGATGAGCCTTTATCAAACCTAGATGCCGCGCTACGTGTTCAAATGCGTTCGCAAATCACCAAGCTACAGCGTCAACTGGGTTGTACCATGATCTACGTTACCCACGACCAAGTGGAAGCGATGACAATGGCGGATAAGATCGTTGTTCTGGATGGTGGTTATGTATCTCAAGTCGGTAAGCCGCTTGACCTTTACCACTACCCTCAAAACCGTTTCGTTGCTGGCTTTATTGGCTCACCGAAGATGAACTTCATGTCGGTACACATTGAACAAGCTGAAGCAGAACGCGTATTGGTACAACTTTCTAATGGCATGACTTTCTGGATTCCTGTTGACGGGACGACGGTTAATGCTGGTGATCGTATGTCTCTGGGTATTCGCCCTGAACACTTGATGTCTGCTGAATCAGGTGACGCGACGATTGAAGCTGACGTGATGATGGTAGAGAAACTAGGTAACGAAACTCAGGTTTACCTAAACCTTGAAAGTGCCGATGCTGATGTTATCTATCGTCAGCCAGACACGTTGAAAATCGAATCAGGTGACAAGTTGGCGATTGGTATTCCAGCGCACCGTTGTCACCTGTTCCACAGCGATGGCCGCGCATGTCGTCGTTTGTACAAAGAATACGGCACAGACTAATCGCTTAGCCTTTTAGAATATAACTTGCCCATATCGAATCCCTCTTACTCAGTAAGGGGGATTTTTTATGTGCTGGATATTTTTATGTGTTGGATACGAGTTTCACTTACATTGAATAGTTCATGAGTCAGCCACTCGGTCTTTCGCTAGCGGCAATAAAAAAGGTCTAGCAAGCGCTAGACCTTTATCTGTTAGTTAGGCTATGAACCCAACCGCTAATATCACTTCTTTCAGACATGAAACCTGTCTAAATCAACTTAGTGAATTGGCGTATCATTCTGTTTGTTGAACTGGCCAAAATGCTTCTCTAACACTTCAGGAGTCAGTTTGCCTTCCGCCTCTAGTCGCTTGAACTCAGCAACAATTGCTTTTTGCTCTTCAAGTGATGGCAGTTTCACCTCAGGCTCATCGCCCATCTCTTGAGTCATCTGCTCTAGTTCTTTTTCAAAATCGCTCATGATACTTACCTAAATATTAAACCTAACGAGATTTTACTCATTTACGCCCTATGATGCTAGGGTGATTAAAAGCAAAGCCCGAAACCAGATCAAGCTAAAGGCAGTTAGAGGCAAATTAGCGCACTAATAAAAAGAGCCGGATTCACGATGAAATGACTCCAGCTCTTCGTCTATATCCCTTTCTAAGTCATGTTACAGCTTGAAAGAATTAAAGCTTAAATGAACCAACCATCTTATCTAGACGAGACGATAGATCACGAAGCTCTTGGCTCGCTTCAGCAAGTTGCTCAGCCGTGCCCGTTGTCACTTCGTTGATTGCGTTAATCTCTTCAATGTTCTGGTTGATGGTGTGAACTACGGTTGATTGCTCTTCCGTTGCCGTTGCCACTTGAGTGTTACGGTCTGTGATATCAACGATACGGTCTGAAATGCCACTCAGCACGTCTACCGCTTCATCCGAAGCCGATACACCTTCAAGGGTAATCACCTTACCCGCACTCATTGCCGTTACCGCATCTTTAGCATCGCTTTGCAGTTGGTTGATCATCTTTTGAATCTCTTCCGTTGAATCTGCGGTACGGCTTGCTAGGTTACGTACTTCATCCGCTACAACCGCAAAACCACGACCTTGCTCACCAGCACGGGCGGCTTCAATTGCAGCGTTCAATGCGAGTAAGTTAGTTTGCTCTGAAATATCACGAATAACACCCAGAATAGAACCGATGTCTTGAGTTGTAGAAGCCAGTTGCTCTACTACCTGACCTGTGCTTTCAATATCTTGCGCCAAACGGCTGATCGCGTCTTTTGCTTTGTTCACCACAGAGCGACCTACTTCCGTATTGCCTGAAGCTTGAGTTGCCGTTTCTGCTGCGGTTGCCGCGTTCGATGCAATCTCACTGATGGTCATACCCATTTGGTTAATGGCAGCTACGACTTGAAGGGTTTGGTCGCGCTGTTCTTGGCTGTTGTCGTGGGTGATGTGAGCTTTATTCGAAACACTCTCTGCAGCCACTTGAAGCGCTTGGCTTGTCGAACACACCTCTTTCATCGACTCGTGAATCTTTTCAATGAATCCGTTGAAGCCTTTTGAAAGCTGTGCAATTTCATCGTTGCCTTTCACTTCGATACGCTGTGCAAGGTCACCGTCGCCTTCACCTAAGTCGCCGAAACGCTTAGCCAAAAGCTTGATCGGTTGAGTAATGCTGTTCGCCAGAACTACGCCCATTAGGATAAACACTAATGCCACAACCGCAGTCATGATCAGCATCTTCTGCGCTGTCGCATCTAACTCTGCAAACACTTCACCAGTCGGAACGACACCAATAACAAACCAGTCCATTGAAGACACATACAAGCTCGCCACGAACAGCTCTTGGCCTTGGCTTTCAGTGGTAATCAGGTTAAAACCCGACTTGTTCAGTAGTTGGCTTGCTTGAGGACCGTAAAGTTGTTGAAGTGAAGAGTCACTGCGAGAACGCTCACGGTGAATTTGAACATCACCTTGGCTATCGGTTAAGAATACGAAGCCGGTATTTTCAATCTTAAAGCCGTTCAGCAGGTTAACCATGTCATCCATCGACTTTGATAGACCAGACATCGCCAAACCAGAAGGTTGTTGATAGTTAGCAAACATCTTCACTTCGCCATTGGCTTCTTGGAACATGCTCACCATGGTCGGCTGTCCAGATTGCGTAAAGCCAAAGAACCAACCATCTTGCTGTTGGTTTAACTGACGCAGGAAACCATTTTGGTTCCAGTAGTAAGCCGTTTGACGGTTCGCCACTGATGCATCGTTCAACTGATACTGGTTACGAACATTGTTCAGCTGTTTAACCAGTTTATTTTCTAGTGCCGGATCGCGATCGGTCGATTCGATAGCATCAGAAATAAATTCATTTGAAGCAATTTGCTCCGCCGCTAGTAATAGCTGAGAGACTTCTCGGTCAATTTCACCATTGATTCGCTCTAGCATTCCTGGAAGTTCAATATCGATCAATCGATGACTTAATACATCTCTTGCTTGTTGTTGTGCCATTGCGCCGACAATCACTGTCGATGCAAGAACCGCAAAGGTAATTCCAAGTACAACTTTTTGCTTGATACTCAGAGAGTTAGTTTTAAACATATTTGGACCTTTAAAAAGAATCGCTCGTTATTGGTATACCCTGAACAGGACTTTTTTAGTGCACTCCAACAAGCAATGCACAATCTGAGTGATGTATCGGCCACAACCAATAAAACTAGAGACTTTCTTCTCAAAAAACTGCAAATATGATGTAACAATTAGAAATATTCACCTTGAGCATGAATTAACTAAGCAAATACCGCATTGTCGAGAGTCAATTTTAGTTCTCACCCCCTGAGACCCAACCGAACTCAAACCACTCCCCACCGCCGAGCTTTTGTATATAAAAACCAATTGATATAGTAATAATCACAACCTAACGATTTTTTTAGCTAACCACTTGTAAATATTTCCAATTTTGAAAAAATAAATTACGCAAATGTACTGGAACTTTTTCCTCGAAATCAGTGACCAATACTCAAAATAAAAATCAAATGGATACCCAGAGAGTCCAAAATGCACAAAACAAATTTCGAAGTCCTTCAAAACTATCTAGAGTCTCAAATCATTGGTCAAAAAGAGCTCGTTAAGCAACTGATGATCGCCCTTTTAGCGGATGGTCATATCCTCGTTGAAGGACCTCCCGGCTTAGCAAAAACTCGCGCAGTAAAATCATTGGCTGATTGTGTTGAGGGTCACTTCCACCGCATTCAATTCACTCCCGATCTGTTACCTGCTGATTTGACGGGTACCGACATCTTCCGTCCTGAGACTGGGGAGTTCACTTTCCAATCAGGCCCGATTTTCAACTCGCTGATTCTAGCGGATGAGATCAACCGAGCTCCGGCGAAAGTTCAAGCGGCAATGCTGGAAGCAATGGCAGAGAAACAAGTAACTGCCGGTCGAAAAACCTATGCGCTGCCTGAGCTATTTTTGGTAATGGCAACACAGAACCCAATTGAACAAGAAGGGACTTACCCGCTACCGGAAGCTCAGTTAGACCGATTCTTGCTTCACCTAGAGGTTGAATACCCAGATATGGAAAGCGAGCTTGAGATCTTACGACTCAACCGTGGTGAGGCTCAAGGTAACGAATCAGCTCAGCCACAACAGATATCTCAGCAAACGATCTTTGAAGCGCGCCAAGAAGTGCTCAACACTCACATGGCAGACACCATTGAGCAGTACATCATCAGACTGGTTATGGCGACTCGCCAACCTAAGCAATACAGTGACCAACTTGATCAATGGTTAGACATGGGTGTCAGCCCGCGTGCAACCATTGCGTTAGACCGTTGTGCCCGCGCTCACGCTTGGCTTGCAGGACGAGATTACGTCACTCCACAAGACGTTCAAGCGATGGCATTCCCTGTGTTACGCCACCGTCTACTGCGCAGCTACCACGCACAAGCTGAAGGTGTCACCGCAAACCAAGTGATCGCACACCTTATTTCATTGGTTGGCAGCGCATAGGGATACGCGCATGAATAATCAACTACCCAACCATAGTGACGGCGTCACGTTAAATCTGGATGAGCTGCTGCAATACAAAGCGCAGTCTGTTCGCTGGTTGCCTCCCGCCAAGAGCCTTTGGTCACAGCTTAACGGCCAACACGAGAGCAACCGTAAAGGTCGCGGGATGAATTTCTCTGAAGTTCGTCAATATCAAGCGGGAGATGACATTCGCAGCATTGATTGGCGTGTAACAGCCAGAACGGGCAAAGCGCATACCAAACTTTTCTCTGAAGAACGAGAACAGCCTGTCATTTTATTCTTGGATCTATCAAGCAGTATGATTTTCGGTTCAACCTTGTTGCTGAAATCGGTTCAACTTGCACACTTTGCTAGCCAACTGTGCTGGCTTACTGTGGCTCAAAAAGATCGAATTGGCGCGGTGATCGATACTGGCAAAGAGGTCATTGAGATTAAGCCAAGTGCAAGCAACCATGCTCCACTGCGTATTTTGCAAAAAGTCATAGAAATCAATAATACGGCACTGACTAATCACGACAATCATAATGACACGACCTTAGAGCATGGACTGAAATCTCTGCACCAGCTTTGCCCTAAAGGAAGCGATATTATTATGCTCAGTGACTTTGTGCGTTACCAAGAAAGTGACTACTCACTTATCAGTCAAATTCGCCGACACAACAGAGTACGTCTTGTGCATTTCTACGACCCGCTAGAGCAAGGTGAAACCACCTATAAAGGCTCTAAACAGGTCACCGATGGCAGCAAAACTCAATGGTTTAATTTCTCTTCTAATAAAGAAAAGCAAAAGCTTAACCATGCTTTTTCGCTTAAGAAACAGCAGCTGCAACAGATGGGGTTATCTCTCGCGATACCTTATAGCTCGCTGTCGAGTGCGCAGTCACTCATGAGCCAGATATCAGGAGCTCAGTCATGAAACAGCCCTTAGATTTAAGTCCGGTGATTGCGCCAGACGCCCCGACTTGGTGGCCTTTGGCGTGGGGTTGGTGGGCAGTCATTATCACAGCCATTTTCCTGATTGCCTTGGTGTTTTTCATTCTAAAACGTAGAAAAAACAATCAACAGGCGAAACAAGAAGCGCTGTCTTACTTTAGTAATAGTCAGTCCCAAGATGGCTTGTCTCCGAGCAAAGCTCAAGACATCGTTCGTCAAGCAGCACTGAGCTATTTCCCTCGTGAAAAAATTGCAGGTTTGTCTGGTGATGATTGGTTGAAGTTCTTAGATGCGCAATTGGCGAAGCCGTTATTTGTAGCAAAACAATCCCAGTGGCAACAAGCGCTCTATCAAGATGTAGCCCTTATGAACGACGAACAGAAAAAGGCTCAACAACAATTAGTTAATGATTGCGAAACTTGGCTTCGTAAAGCCCTTCCTCCTAAGCGAGGTCTTTATGAGTGATTTTCTAAGCCCTATGTTTCTAAGCGGGGACTTGCTAAACATCGAGTTCGTTTGGTGGTGGATGTTCTTCATCGCGCCACTGCCGTTGCTCGTTTACTTGTTCTCACCAAAGTCAGAATCAAGCCATGTCCTAAGGCTTCCATTTCTGCCAGAAGACAGCAATACCAAAACACCGAGCAGTCGCTTACCAAAGGCGTTGTCCGTGATTATCTGGCTTCTGCTGGTTACGGCGAGCGCACGCCCTGTATGGTATGGCGAACCGGTGGAGTTTCAGCCGAAGCATCGTGATTTAATGTTAGTTGTCGACCTCTCCTATTCGATGAGCCAAGAAGACATGCAGTTCAATGGCGAATACATCGACCGCTTGTCGGCGGTGAAACGCGTATTGAGTGACTTTATTGAACGCCGCAAAGGCGACCGAGTTGGTTTGGTACTCTTTGCCGATCATGCCTACCTACAAACACCTTTGACTTTGGATAGAGACACGCTGTCACAGCAACTCAATCAAGCAGTCCTAAGACTGATCGGCAATCAAACCGCGATTGGTGACGGCATTGGATTGGCGACCAAAACCTTTGTAGATAGTGATGCGCCTCAACGTGTGATGGTACTACTCAGCGACGGCAGTAATACCGCCGGGGTGTTGGACCCACTAGAGGCCGCAGATATTGCTAAGAAGTACAACGCAACCATCTACACCGTCGGGGTTGGCGCAGGCGAAATGATGGTTAAAGAGTTCTTCATGACTCGTAAAGTAAACACCGCTCAAGATTTAGATGAACGCACGCTAATGGAAATTGCCAAACGCACTGGCGGTCAATACTTCCGGGCGCGTGACAGCAAAGAGCTGGCAACGATTTACGACACTATCAACCAACTAGAACCCGTGACAAATGCGACCAAAATATGGCGACCACAACAAGAGTGGTTTGTATGGCCTTTGTCGGCTGCCATGTTCTTCGCATTTATGCTGTTAGCCATTAGGAGAAACAATGTCTAACTTTACTTTTATCTACCCATATTGGTTGTTAGCACTTGCTGCCCTGCCCGCTATTTGGTGGCTCAGCAAGAGACAATCGAAACAAGGGTTATTGGCGTCACACATCGCCCGTTACTTGGCGCCAGAATCAAGCAAGCCATCGAAAAATCGCAGTACTTACTTCGGTATTTGGTGGCTGGTCGGCGTTATTGCGTTAGCTGGGCCAAGCTTCGAGAAAAACGAACAACCAAGCTTTGAAAAAACGCAGGCACGAGTTGTGATCATGGATATGTCGATGTCTATGTATGCCACCGACATTAAGCCGAATCGCTTAACTCAAGCGCGATACAAGGCTCTGGATCTGCTTTCATTGTGGAAAGAAGGGCTAACAGGCATGGTGGCGTATGCTGGGGATGCTTACACCATTAGCCCGCTAACGTCAGACATCAACACCATCAAAAACCTAGTGCCTAACCTATCGCCAGATATCATGCCTTATCAAGGTGGTGATGCCGCATCAGCCGTTAAGCTTGCGATTGATATGATGACTCGCGCGAAGATCTACCAAGGTGATTTGGTATTGATTGCTGATGACATCGATGACCAAGAGAAGAAGCAGATCGACTCCCTACTCTCTGGCAACGATTGGACATTGTCGATTCTAGCTGTAGGGAGTGAAAACGGTGCGCCAATCTCGTTACCTACGGGGTCGATGCTGCAAAGCGACTCAGGACAAACCGTGGTGGCAAGAACCAACTTGAAGAACATGCGCGAGCTTACACGCAGCTATGGTGGCACGTTCACTGAAGTTCAATTTGATAACTCAGATGTTGAACACATCGCGAGCTACCTCGACCGCGTTGCAACAACATCGGAAGTAACCAAGACCAAGAACTCACTCAACACCAGAGTGAACAACGGTTTCTGGTTACTGCCTTTGCTATTACTTCCGGCACTTGCATTATTCAGGAAAGGGGTTATTTGGTGTGCCTTAGCTGGAGTTATCTCTTTTAGCCAACCAAATACTGCGTTTGCGAACCCGTGGAAAACCAATGATCAAGTAGGCTATCAGCTGTATCAGGACGAGGACTTCCAACAAGCTGCTGAACAGTTCACCCAACAAGAGTGGAAAGGCATTGCTCAATACAAAGCCGGTGATTTCGAAGCCGCAGAGCAGACGCTGCAAGACCTTTCTGGTGAAGATGCTCGCTACAACCTTGCTAACGCTCAAGCCCAACAAGGTAAGTACGACCAAGCGATCCAAGAGTATCAACGTATTCTTGAAAGCAACCCTGAACATGCTTATGCCAAGAAGAACCTAGAGATTGTCGAACAGGCTCAGAAGCAACAGCAACAGCAACAGCAACAGCAACAGCAAGGCGATTCTGACTCCAAAGACCAGAAAGACCAAAATCAGCAAAATCAGCAAGGTCAGCAAGGTCAGCAAGGTCAGCAAGGTCAGCAAAATGATTCTTCGCAAAGCTCTCAGGATCAACAACAAAGCTCCGCTGACAATGGCAAGTCGCAAGATCAAAGCAGTAACCAAGATCAACGCGGTAGCCAAGACCAAAACTCATCTCAAGGCCAACCTGAAAATCACTCTGACTCTGAAAAGTCTAAACAAGACGACAAGCAAGCCACGCAACAAAGTAACAGTGATCAGCCGAAACAGAGTGACCAAGAAGGCGCTACACCTCAAAGTGCTAGCGCACAACAAGCTTCAAAAGAAGATGGTGAGCAAAGTAGTCAGCAAGCTGTAGCACAAACCTCAGATCAACCTCTGTCGAGCGACCCTGACATGCGAAAACTTGAGCAAGTAGAAAGCGCCCGTGCCCCGAGCCAACTGCTTAAAGCGCAAATGATTTTACAAGCACGACAAAAAAGTGCTCCTAACAACCAGAACAAAAAGTGGTAACCATGCGATTTTTAAACAAGCCATTTTTATCCGTACTCCTAACATTGTTGTTGGGAGCTTTCTCGTCCTTCTCAGTATTGGCTGCAAACGCCGTGGCGAGCGTTTCACATAACAGTGTCACCAAAGATGAAGTATTCCTACTTAGAGTCGCGACCGATGAAAAGGTCTCTTCTGATGCTTTAGATCTAACGGCGCTCCAACAGGACTTCTATGTCGGTACACCAAGCTTTGGCTCGTCGATGCAAATCGTCAATGGCAGCCGTTCGGTGTCAAGTGAATGGAACATTAGCCTTGCTCCACTGCGTTTGGGTAAGTTGCAAATCCCGAGTTTTGATATTGAAGGGGCAAAAACCAAGCCTATCACCATCAATGTTGCAATTAACAAAGCCGCTCCAACTCAACATGATATGGCAGAGTTCCAGCTTAATCTCAGCAAGAACTCGCTGTACCCAGAAGAAGTGGCTGAGCTTGATGTAAAACTCATCATCAAAGCTGACCCAAGAAGGCTGCAAGATCCTAAAATAGCGCCACCGAGCTCTTCAGGCTTAGATGTGGAACCTATTGGGGAATCGAAGCAATTTCAAGACGTTCTCAATGGAAAGGAGGTGACGGTAGTTCAACAGTCATTCCGTATCTCTTCACAAAAAGCAGGTCAATTTAAGCTGAACGGGCCGAAGCTAACAGGAGCTGTTGTCTACTCAACCAATAACTCCAGTACAACACGTTTGTTCCAACTCGACACACCCGTTGAAATCTTAGATGTAACTGTGAAGGACGTACCAAAAGGCTACCAAGGTGAGTGGTTACCAACATCAAACTTCAAACTGATTCAACAATGGTCAGATAGCCAAGGCAATCAACTGGGAAATAGTAATGGTTTAGAAGGCGACAACCAAACCATTGAAATGGAAGCGGGTGATTCGTTAACTCGTACCATCACGATGACGGCTAGCAACTTAACGCAACACCAGCTGCCAAAACTGAATATCACCTACCCTAATTCGGTACGTGTTTATGAAGAGAAGCCGCAATTTGGCACAACTCAGTCAGGTGATTCTGTCGTTGTTTACAAGCAAGTCTTGATTCCGAAAGAGGCAGGAAACATCTCGCTTCCTGATGTATCTCAAGCTTGGTTTAACACCGATTTGCAATCAGAACAAACAAGCAAAGCGCAGGGGCTAGAGTTAGCGGTAAAAGCAAGTGATCGCGCAACGTCAAGCACTCCACCAGTAACTGCTACGCCCGCCCAACAAGTAAGCCCGACGGTTGTTACTGTGGATAGCCCTGGGATCTGGCCTTATCTCACCGCCCTATTTGCAGCTTTGTGGCTAATCAGCTCAGCATTGGCATTCTACTTCTGGTCACGCCGCGGTGTAACGACAAAACCAACACACACTGTTGAACGTCAATCAGATACCGCAGAAGCGCTTATTGAAGCTCTAAGAACGAAAGATGGCGTGATGACCAGAACCTTATTTGAGCAATGGAAATCTGAAAATACAGATCTAAGTGATGAAACGTTACAAACCGTTGAAGCCGAACTCACCAAGCTAAACCAAAGCCTTTATGGTGAAGCCGGTTCACCAGCCCAAACATGGAGCCCTGAGCTGGCAATCAAAACGGTGAAGAAGCCCAAGAGAGTTGCGAGTAAAAAGCATAATAGTTCGCTAGAAAATCTTTAGTCGACGCTGTTCATCAACAACAGTAAAACACAAAGGCCGTTGATCATCTTGAGATCAACGGCCTTTATTTTAAGAAAGAGAGGCTGTGACTTTTTTACGTTTTAAGGCAGAAACGATTCGATTTCTCCCAGAGTCTTTGGCTTGATACAAGGCTTTATCTGCCTTGCCATAAAGTAGGTCGAAGTCAAACTGGTGCTGATCAGAAGTTATCGAGGCATAGCCAACGGATGCCGTTAAATATGGGCTGGTACTACTTTCACAATGGAGGATTTTTGCCTCTTCAATGCATTTTCTAATCGACTCTGCACGTTGCTTTGTCTCTGAGTGATTCGTGCCAATCATCAACAACATAAACTCCTCACCACCAATCCGGCAGAAGGTTTCTTTATCATTGTGAACATGGGCATTCAGTATCTCACCTACCGTCCTCAGAGCCGCATCCCCTTCAGTATGACCATAGACACTGTTGTACAAACCAAAGTGGTCGAGGTCGACAAGAATCAAGCCAAATGTAATTTCGTTCTGTAAGGCAAAGGCACCTTGATCGTCACCGTTCAAGTCTTCTAGAACCTGCGACAACATACGGCGGTTTCCAAGGCGCGTAAGAGGATCTAGCTTAGAAATGATATCCAATTGCTCATTCGCCAACTCTAGCTCTTGGGTACGCTTACTGACTTCTTGCTCCAATGTTTCATTGAGCTTTTTCAGTTCTTCTTGAGCCATGGTTCTTTGCAGCACCTCAGCAAGGCTCGAAGCAAAGATACGTATTACCTCACGAAGCTGTGAGGTTAAAGGACTGCGAGTTAATAGGTTATCAGCAGCGATAAACGCAATCGGCTCACCCGTATTGGTGGTGAGCATGGTCATTGCCGTCCAACCGACTCCGACAATATTGAAGTCGTGATAAATAGGGACTGATTCTTCAAACGCCACTTGATTAGGGCAAGCACGAGCTGCGGCTACGATGTCACGTTCCACCAGCTCAGAGCGATAATAGGACTCATCGACAATATCGCCTTTGATGTCAGTGCCCCAAGTACCTTGCATGTAACTGCACTTTTTGTCTGTTAGGAAAACAGCCAGTCGATCGATACCTAGATGTTGAATCGCAAAACTAACCGCGGACTTACAGACTTCACTGACGCTATCGCATCGAGACAGCTCAACCATACTCGAGTGCAACATACGTATGTTCTGCTCTTGGCGCTTGCGAATATAGATTTGAGAAAGCAAAGAGCCAAAAGACTCAAGCATCTGCTTTTGATAGTTAGTAATCGGTGAGCGATGAATGTAGTTATCCATGGCGATCCAGCCGACAGGTTTGTCGCCTTCACGCAAGATAAGCATGCCATTCCACCCCTGCCCGACCACCTTACCTTCTGTATACAGGGGCGCATTATCGATGATGACTAGATTAGTATGGTTATCAGACAGCGCTTCAATGTATTCCGCTTCAAGTTGGTGCAAATCGTATTGAGTGTGGTGTTCACTGTTGGTTTTACCCGCTTCGTCAGTGCCATAAGTGCCGCTGAAACAACGCTTTTTCATATCAAGCAACATGAAGATCGCACGATCAAACCCTAACCTGTCTCGCACAGCCTCAACCGATGCTTTATACAAAGCATCGAGTGACTCAGGGTTAGAAAGCTCAAGCGCGACCTGATGAACCAGCTTCATGTTCTCTACAAACAGCTCACGTAACTTTATCTCATCTAAGTATTGAGCTTCACGTGTGTCTCTGTGTTTGATTTCTAGCGCCGCGTTCTTTTCGGCACGAATACATTGCCAACGGGCAGCCGCGAGCTGTAACACATCAAGATCTTGGTCAAAGGTTTGATTAACCTTCTCAGCATTGCAATTTTGAACAATTAAATAAGTTCTGGAGGCAGGTGCGTTGTCGAGCATCATGATAAACGACTCCCCACCAAGCACTTTCATGTGTTCCCACTTGCAGGTGTTGATAGCCATTGGCAAAACCCCGTCTGCGGTATCAAACTGTGAGACCCACGGCCAAAATGTAGAGGGGTAGCTCGCCAATGAGGTTAGGTCGCCATAAGAAAAAAGCGGTAATGCGTCGCTCTCCGGCGTCGGTTCAGCAAATATTCCTATCCCTTTTGGAGTAAGTACCTTAACCAGATAGTCAAAAAGAGACTCAGCCAACAGACGATGGTCGCGTGTCGCAGATATTTGTTTTGCAAAGGCTTTAACAGGCACAGCTTCCTTCCATTGGCGATTAAGAATAAAGCAAAAATACAGAAGGCTTGATATGCAATCAATGTAAGTGAAAATGAGATGTTAAGCGGGTCGCAGTTTCACCTTTAACATTATCACAAGCATGAGAAGGACGACAAAAATGGGATTCTCTGCCCAAAATCACATCGACATTGGGGATTTTTTAGACACATAAAAAAGCCCCACCTATAGTGGGGCAAAACTTCCATCGCTTATAGTTATAGTGATAATTCTGTTGTTCTATTCGATTATCTAACCTGCGTTTCAGTTAGTGTGTAAAGGTATCTAATCGCTTAAATACCACACGTAAATCGTCGATTAACCGAAGTCACCGTTTACGTAACCTTTAGTACGATCATCTTTTGGTTCACTGAAGATAACGCTGGTTTCGTTATGCTCTACAAGCTCTCCCATTAGGAAGAAAGCCGTGCGGTCTGAGATACGACGCGCTTGCTGCATTGAGTGCGTTACGATAACGATAGTGAAGTCTTTCTTCAGATCTTCCATCAATTCTTCAATCTTGTGTGTCGCGATTGGGTCTAGAGCCGATGTTGGTTCATCCATCAGAATTACATCTGGTTCCATTGCAATGGTACGTGCGATACATAGACGCTGTTGTTGACCACCAGACAGACCAAATGCATGCGCTTTAAGACGGTCTTTTACTTCATCCCACAGTGCAGCACTGCGTAGCGAGCGCTCAACCACTTCATCGATGTGTTTTTTGTCTTTGATACCTTGAGCACGTAGGCCGTATGCCACGTTCTCGTAGATGCTCATTGGGAACGGGTTTGGCTTTTGGAATACCATGCCTACGCGGATACGTAGGTCAGCGACATCGATATTACCGTAGATGTCAGTGCCATCCATATCCAGCTTACCCTTAATCGTAACGCCTTCAATTAGGTCATTCATGCGGTTCAAACAACGCAATAGTGTTGATTTACCACAGCCAGACGGGCCAATCAGAGCCGTAACCTGACGAGTAGGAATTGGCAGGTTGATAGATTTAAGCGCTTGGTTGTCGCCGTAAAACAGGTCTAGGTTCTCAATATCAAATTTGTTCATGTTCGTAATCTCTAAATTCTTAAATTCGTGTCTAACTTGATGCTTTCTTTATCACGGGGGCTCTCTTTATTGTTGAGTCAGTAGCTAGTGAGCTTAGTAAGTTGCCGTGTTGAAGCGTCTCGCAATCAGTTTTGTAACCATGTTGATCAAGAGAACCAGTACGATTAGGACTGTCGCCGTGCCGTAGGCTTGGTTCCACTCATCGATAGTAAATAGCTCTGTTGTCAGCTTATATAGGTGAACCGTTAGTGTACGGCCAGAATCGAATACCGACTCAGGAACACGTGCCACCATACCTGCTGTTAAAAATACAGGTGCTGATTCGCCAATTACACGACCAATACTAAGAATGACCGAAGTTAAGATACCTGGCATTGCGCTTGGTAAGATCAAACGCCAGATAGTGTAGATTTTTGAAGCGCCAAGGCCGTATGAGCCTTCGCGGTAAGTTTGTGGCACTGCCATCAATGCTTCTTCTGTAGTACGAATGATTACAGGAAGAATCAGGATACTTAGCGTTAGTGCACCCGACAGAATCGAGAAGCCAAGACCAAGAATCGAAACAAAGAAGGTCATACCGAACAGACCAAAGATGATCGATGGGATACCAGCTAACGACTCAGTACAGAATCGAATCACTTTCACCAATCGGCTACCTACTTTCGCATATTCAGTTAAGTATATCGCCGTCATGATGCCCAGTGGCGCGGCTACCGCAATCGATGCGATTACCATGTAGATCGTGGCAATGATCATTGGGAAAATACCACGTTCTTCACCAGTACGAGTGTAATCGTCAGTGATGAAGTTCCAATCTACGTATTGCAGACCGTTCGATAGGATGTACCAAATAATCCAGAATAAGAAACCAACGGTTACAGCTGCAGCTGCCCAGATAAAACCTTTTAGGATGTTATCTTTGGTTTGACGTGCTTGTTTTAGTTTTACGCGATCCATATTACTTATCCTCGCCTACTTCGCTTTTTCACGGTTAAGATAAAGTAGAGCACCATTTAACATCATGATGAACACTAGAAGTACAACACCTGTTGCGTACAGTGCGTTAGCGTGAACGCCACTTGCGTAAGACATTTCAATTGCAATGTTTGCTGTTAGCGTACGAGCAGAGTCCAAAATGCCTTCTGGCATTGCTGGCGCGTTACCCATAACCATGATGATTGCCATCGTTTCGCCAAGTGCGCGGCCGATACCCAAAATCACACCAGTCATAATGCCTGAACGTGCAGCAGGAACGAGTAGCTTAAAAATCGTGTAGATTTTCGAAGCACCCAGTGCAAGTGAACCTTCTTTGTATGTGCGAGGTACCGCACGAATCGAAGTTTCAGAAACCGTGATAACGGTAGGAAGAATCATGATACCCAGAACAATGATACCCGCCAGGATAGTGTTACCCGCTGGTACTTGGAAAACGTTTTGAATCATTGGAACGATAATTACTAGACCGAAGAAGCCGTAAACTACCGACGGGATACCCGCTAGAAGCTCAACTGCTGGTCGAATAATATCTGCAAGACGCTTTGGAGCAATCTCAGCAATAAAAATAGCGGTTAATACACCAACTGGCACACCAACAACTACAGCTCCAAGTGTCGAAACAATCGATGCAACAATCATGGTTGCAACACCGAATAGAGCTGGAGGTAACCAGTCAACACCCAGAACGATGCCAGAAACACCGGCCTCTTGGAATGCAGGGATACTCTCTGCAACGATAAAGTAAGCGATAACGGCTAGTGATACGATGCCGATTACAGCACTCGATAAGAACAAGCCGTGGAAGATTCTTTCTCTCCAGTCGATGCGCTTCTTAGCACGTAGACTTGGCTTGTTGATTTGAGTCGCTTCAGTATTCATAAGCTTTTCACTATTTGCGATGGTCATATATAAAATCTCAAACTTTGTGGCTCAATAAGAGCTCGAAATAAACAAAGTTGAAAGAAAAGGCTCAGCCTAAAGCAGGCTGAGCAATAATTAAGATTGAGTCAGTTAAGATTAGTTAACTGTGATGTAGCCTTTCTTACCAGCGATAGCTTGAGCTTCATCTGCAACCATCCAATCTAGGAATTGTTGAGTTTCAGCTGTTGGAGCGCCTGCTTTGTAAAGAACTAGGAATGGACGAGCAACTTTGTAAGAACCGTTCTTAACGTTGTCTACAGTCGCAGCAGCGCCGTCGATAGTTAGAGCTTGAACAGATTCGTCAACTGTACCTAGAGAGATAAAGCCGATAGCGTATGGGTTGCTTGCTACAGAAACTTTAAGTGCGCCGTTACCGTTTGCAACTTGTGCACGTTGAGAGATAGCCGATACTTTCTTATCGCCAATCTTCTTCTTAAGCTTCATGATGTCTTCGAATGCACCACGTGTACCTGATGCAGTATCACGAGTGATTGCTACGATTGGCTTGTCAGCACCGCCAACATCTTTCCAGTTAGTGATGTCGCCTTTGTAGATTGAAGTGATTTGCTCAGCAGTAAGAGCAGATACTTCGTTGTTCGGGTTAACAACAACTGCGATACCGTCACGAGCGATAACTAGCTCTTTCAGGTCAGCTGTTTTCTCTTCTTCTTTTAGGTCACGAGAAGAGATACCAAGGTCAGCACTTCCATTTTTTGCTGCTTTGATGCCTGCAGAAGAACCTGGTGCTTGAATTTCGATGAACACTGGTTCGCCTTTATTCATGTAGGTTTCTGCAAAAACTTCAACCAGTGGAGAAGCACTGTTAGAGCCAACTACAGAGATAGTTTCTTTAGCTGAAGCTGTATTCACTGTTAGAGCGCCTAGTAGTGCGATTGCACCGATAACTGTCTTTTTCATCACAAATTTCCTTTAGTGGCGTTATTGCCGTAATGTTGTGTTTTGCTTGAACGAGGCCTACTTTAGAATCCGAATATGACAGTTGTGTTTCACTTAATTGAAGCCTATATGACAACTGCAATTTATTTTCTTGTTTCTCCCCTACCAATTAGCCTTAAAGTAATAAATTAGCCCCACTCATAGGCACCGAATATTCATTCCAACCTACTTAAGCTAAACCGCTCAATATCTCGCCATCCCTTTTATTACCTAATACCACACAAGGTTCTGTGCCAAATAACCCTACCTTAAAAATGGCTAAAGCCTTGTTTGTACAATAAATATTCAAAATTTATCAAATATCTATCTCATATATCAAAATCGAATTCATTACTGATTGAATTGTCAGTCTCATTAGTTAGAATCGCCAACTAATTCTAATAATAATAATTCTCATCTATTTGTTTTATTCAAGAAGGACATTACATGCGCCAACTTCTCAGTGGCTTATCAATCAAAATACAAATTCTTATACCCGTACTATTTTCCGTCGTTTTACTTTTAGCCGGTGTCATTATCGGTGGTGAAAAGCTAGAAAGTGCATTCAAAGATGTGTCAGTAGCAACCGACCAATTAATCTTACATAAAGAAGAACTCAGCGAAATCGTCGACAACAGCTATGGCATGCGTATCAAAGCGATTTACAGTCTATTCAATGCTGATGACGTAAAAACACTGGTTGAAACACTAAACCAAAAACGTGATCAGAATACTCGCCTACTGAATTCATTAGACACAGTGCCTGGCATGCAAGATGAAGTAGCGGCGATGAACAAAGCGATGAATCACTATGTCGATTTTTCTCGTACCACCATGCTTCCGCTATTAAGAGCGAAACACGGCGATGCATCACTATCTTCAGATTTTGAAAACCGCTACCAGATCGCAATCGACCAATACCGACATGCGGGTAATGAAATGGTGCAAGCGATCAATACTCTGTCTAAAAAGCTGAACTTGCTTGCCACTCAAGAGGTCGACATCAACGGCCAGCAACACGCTAGCACGCTGACTACTGCGACCATTGCACTGTTGGTGATCCTGTCTGTAGCTCTAATTATCAGTTGGACGCTGGCTGGTATCATTGTTAAGCCGATCAGCAACATTCAAGAAACGATGCGGGAAGTAGCAAAAGGTAACTTGTTAGTTAAAGCAGAAGAGTATGGCGACAACGAAATCTCACGCCTAGCGCAAGACGTAAACCAGTCTGTTGAACAGCTGCGTGACACGGTAAGCTCGCTGTCTCGAATCAGTATCGAAGTGGCTTCTGCGTCGACAGAGCTAGCGGCTGTAATGACACAGTCCAGCGTTAACTCAGACCAAGAGAAGCAAGAGGTGGAGCAAGTTGCTTCTGCTGTGAACCAATTGGAAAGCACAGCAGCACACGTTAATGAGAACGCAGTACAAGCCGACTCAGCGTCTAAGCAAGCTGACGAAATGGCGACACACAGCATGAGCTTGTTTAATGAAAGCAACAAAGCTAACGAACAGATGGCGATTCAGCTAAGCGAAGCTGCAAATGTTGTGGGCACGCTAAAAGAGCACTCTGAACAGATTGGTAAAGTGATTGAGGTAATTCAAAGTATCTCTGAACAAACTAACCTGCTGGCGCTTAACGCAGCAATCGAAGCCGCTCGTGCAGGTGAAAGCGGTCGTGGTTTCGCAGTGGTTGCTGATGAAGTTCGAATGCTAGCGGCACGTACACAAGATTCAACCAAAGAGATCCAAACCATCATAGAAGGTTTGCAGGTTCAATCCGGTAACGCGAATGAAAGCATGAGCAGCTCATTATCTATGCTGGAACACAACCAAACTCTTGCAGGTGAAGTAAGCGCGGCGCTTTCAGGCATTGCTAACTCGGTAACGGACATGACTGAGATTAACACTCAGGTTGCCTCTGCCGCCGAAGAGCAAAGCCAAGTAACCTCAGACATCAACCGTAACATCTCAAACATCTACAGCCTAGTAAGCCAAAACGTTACCGGCATTACTCAAGCCGCTGCAGCAAGCCACGAGCTTTCTAACCTAGCAGAACAACAGAAGCAGCAGTTGGATTACTTTAAGGTATAGGCTTCAAGGTACGAAGTTCAAGGCAAACAGATTCAGGCTGTATGCTCTTTAGAACTCGCCGATAAACAAAAAGCCAGCCATCATGAACTGACCCCCAATAG
>NZ_JBFRTU010000064.1:0-16615 GCF_041474275.1 Vibrio sp. 10N.222.52.B7
CTCGTATAGAGCGGCTCTTTTGCTAATGACTAAATTTGACTATCACTAACGACAACCCAAAGCTTATTGAATCGCTATCGAAATCTCGACTTCAGTTTCACCTTTGTAAAATTCAAAGTCTGTTGTGTAAGTTCTCACATGTGGGCAATCCGCTGCGTTGAAGTACGCCCACACCTCTCCCCATAAATCGATGACCGCTTGAGGAAGTTCACCTTCAGCAGAAAACGTCAGATATTTGCCTGCTTCAATCTTGGTTTCAATAAGATTATTTAAGTCTTGATCCGTTAACGCATTAGCACACGCGATAACATCAAACTCACCCGTAAAATCAGACTCGTAATTAGTGTAGACACCGTACACTTTTGAATCCGGCGTCAGTTTGGGAAAAGCCTGATCAAAAAAGCCCTGCCACAATTGACCTATCTTCGCTTTAGTTGGGTCAACCTCATCCTGATTAGTGGTTCTTACTGAAAACCCATACGCCTTTACGGCTTCAATCGTTTCTACTTTCATTCGTTTTATCCCTAAGCCAACGATGGTTTGAGCATATTGAATCGATACCTAATCTTCAATCTCTTTGTGACCACACTTCTCACACACTATATGACGAGAAAATTCGTCCATAGATGCGATAAATGGGCCAAGGAACCAACCTTTTATCATGCCTGCCCAAAACTCACTTCGCTTTTGGTTAGGTTTGTCTGCAAACGCACTCGTCTTTCTGACCAACACAACAACATGTTGTGTCTCTTCTCGGCACGCGGTGCAATAGCATTGTTCTACGGTTCTATTCATTTGAAAGCCTATGACGTTTTGAATGAAACATGCTGAAAGTGAGGGTTGTCGACACAGACATCCAATGTCGCTATTTGAGTTAATACGACAAGTTGTTGCTCGCCTTGAGTACTGACTTTAATGCACTCTTCACGGCTGTCATTGCGCTGGGTATCTAACCCGACACATTCAATCTGCTCGCCAGACTTCAGCGTTAACTTGATTGGGTATCGGTGCATACACACAATTTCAATATAATCGTAATCGTTGCAACTAATCATAATACCCCTCCAATTCATCCACCACGCTAATGCGACACGCCATACTATGCAATATGCATATAATCAATAAGTTACTCGTATCACGATCGCATTGCCATAATCAGATTATTGAGTAATTTGTTAAATTTAATCTCGTTCTCACCATTCACATTTCATCTGTGAACGACAATTTAAGGCTTCAAGAATCCTTTCCAATAATGGTACAAACCACCAATGTCTGAAGAACACATTAGCGACATTGCGCCTTTGATTTGTTCTTCGCTCCATTCCCACCATTTCATTTCTAGCAACTGAGCGATTTCAGTCTCATTGAAACGATAACGGATATGGCGTGCTGGGTTTGAACCGACAATCGAGTATGGCGCGACATCTTTAGTCACAACCGCTCGACTTGCGATGATGGCTCCGTCACCAACCTTAACACCACTCATGATCATGGCTTCTGTACCAATCCACACATCGTTACCAATCACGGTATCACCAGAGCGTTCAAAGCCGTCTATCGCACCTTCAAACTTCTCATCGTCTTGATAGAAAAACGGGAAGGTACTCACCCACTGGTTTTGGTGGCCTTGGTTGCCCGCCATCATAAACACGGCGCCAGAACCAATCGAGCAGTAGCTGCCAATGATCAGCTTATCGATGTCGGTTCTATCCGGTAATAGGTAACGCGCACAGTCATCAAAGCTGTGGTTATGGTAGTAACCCGAGTAATAGCTGTGCTCGCCCACGATGATGTTTGGGTTGGTCACTTGTTCTTTGAGTGACTTTCCGACAAACGGACTTTCAAAATAATTTTTCATGTTTGTACTCTTAGTTTCGTTCTTTTAGTTAGGTACTTTTGTTGCGTGTTTATGGTTTTAACTGGTTTATCTGAGTGTAAAGGCCAACGTGCCCTATCGACCGCCCGCAATATCAATAAATGAGCCGGTTACATAAGAAGCTTCGTCTGACAGTAACCACGCGATAGAGTTAGCGACCTCTTCTGGCGTGCCACCTCGTTGTAATGGTAACTGCGAAGCTAGTCTGTCTACGCGATCAGGCTCTCCGCCGTCTGCGTGCATTTCAGTGTAGATACAACCTGGCCTTACACCATTCACTCGGATATTGCGTGAAGCCAATTCAAGCGATAAGCCTTTGGTGAGTGAATCCATCGCACCTTTGGATGCTGCGTAATCCACATACTCAAACGGTGCACCTGTGCGAGAAGCGGCAGACGATACATTCACAATCGAACCCGCGCCATCAGCTTGTTTGATAAAGGCTTTACTGCACAGAAAGCAGCTTGATACGTTGGACTTCATCACCTTTTCAAAGCGATCCAATTCAATATCAACCAATGGTGACTGGGTAAACAAGATCCCGGCATTATTGACCAAATGAGTCACTGGGCCTAGCTTGTTACGAGCAATCTCAAACAAAGATTTCACATCCGATTCAACAGACACATCCGCCCGCACGCTTATCGCGGTTCCGCCTTGTTCGCGAATCTCGTTCACTAGATCTTCAGCTCGCGACTCATTGTGTATAAAGTTAACGCATACGGCATAGCCTTTACTGGCCAATAATTTAGACGTCGCTGCGCCAATACCTCGGCTCCCGCCTGTTACAATCACTACCTTGCTCAATGAAACCTCCTAATGCACTTGTTTGTTATAACCTGGGTTTTCGTTACAAACTGATCGTATCGATACAAACTAATTTTTCGATACAACCTGAACCCACTGCGATCGCCAAGCCGGCGCTTCGAATGGGTCTGGCCAAAACTCAGTTTGCTTTTGAATTAAACCGTCAACCACCGTGTGAAAGGTGATCACTCGGCCTTTCAACACACTGTCAGTGACCGAAACGTCCGTGACTACCGTATCACCTTCACAGACAATCGAATTGAGCGTGAATTCCCAAACACCATTGGCTGGGTATTCAGTATTGATTGCAGTGAAGTTGTCGCGCCCTAACGTCAATTCAGACGACTGCGGCCAATAGCCTTCAAAATCTGCGGTTAGCCATTCACCTGCCTTTGCAAAATCATTACTGCGCATTGCATCCCAAAATCCCAATACCACTTGTTTTGGTGTCATTATTCTTCCTTAAAGTTATTTACGTGTGGTGATTTTTAAATGTCTGCTTCGTTATGCGTACTTGCTAATGATCGTTAAAAGATCATCGACACTGTTAGCAATGTAATCGGGCTTGGTTTGCCAATTTTCAGGCTCCGATCGGCTATAACCTGCGGCTACGGCAATCACTTTTGCATTGTTACCCAGAGCGGCTTCAATATTGCGAGCAAACTGTGTGTCCGCTTCATGGTCACCGATGTACATCAAACAAAGCTCGTTAGTCGGATCGGCGCCAAATATGTTCTCGACACATTTCACACCACCAAATGGATGGGGTTTTTGGTTACCGTTCGAGACATCGTCATAGCCCACGACCGATTTAAACAAATCGCCGATGCCATAACTGTCGAGCACACCACGAATATTCAATTGAGAGTTTTGAGAGCAGATCCCATGAGGAAGATGAGCAAACTGATTAACCACGGTTTCCATTCCTTCAAACAAGGCAACGGCTGTTTGGTTTTTCTCTTGATGCTCTGCCCACATTCCACCAGCGATCAACATTTCGTCATGGGATAAGCCGTAATAGTCGACATATAAGGCTTGCCAGTTTTTAGCCCCGTGGTTGGCTTCATGATAAAGCGCTTCGCTAAGCAAATATTTAGGTAAGTTGTCGCCTGACAAGTGTGGTGCGACTAAAGAGATAATGTCTTTTGTGATTGCGATATTCTTTGGAACGGAATTGACTAAGGTTCCATCGTAATCCCACAGGATGGCATCTAACTTCATGGTGTATCTCGTTGTTTAAATTGACGATTTCAATTTATCACTTGAAGCCCTGTTGAGGGAAACCTTATTGTCTTGAATTTGAAAATTAATCCAACCCGAACAAAGCTAGAGCGCAAACCGTTACTAGCAAGTAAAAACCAAACTGCGTTTGCTCACATCACTGCTTTATCAATTGCAATATATGCGTATAATCCCCGCTCCATTGCGCTATCGCCATTAAAAATAGCGCCATTCAACATTTTTAATGAGTACCCAATGTCGAAACTATTTTTCAAAGGCCGTATCGAAACAAGACAGAACCACGTTCTTGCTGGCTACAACGTAAACCGCGATGTAAAAGCGGGTACTGAAGAATCTCCAATCGCTGTAATGGTTCAAACTGAAGCGCGCAAAGCAGAAGTTGAAGCACTAGCCGCTGAAAATACTATCTTCGTTACTGTTACAGTCGACGCAGACAAAGAAGAGAACACCATCGAGCTTGATACTCTACTGAACAAGCCAAAAACGATGACGTTTGAAAAGACCCCTAACCGTAACGATCCGTGTTCTTGCGGCAGCGGTAAAAAATACAAGAAGTGTTGTGCATAAGCGCTTTGACTTGAAGAATTTAAAAACGGACCGGTAGCAATATCGGTCCGTTTTTTTATACGCTAAGCAAGCTTATTCAGCGTAAGACAAATTATTAGGCGTCAGACAAACTGAAGCCACTAAATTTGGCGAAATTAGGCGTCGCCTTACTGCCACTGAACGTATAAAGCATCACACCCTGTTCACTGCCTACTAACGAATCAAACGTGATCACTTCCTGCCATTGTTGTTTTTCTAACGGGCGGAAATGAGCGCTGACTTTTCCGCCTTGTTTGACGAGCTTTACCGACACACTAGATTCACTAAACAACAGACGTTCCTTGATCTGTGGCTGACCATTTTGTTCTACAACGAACACCAATGAACGCTCGCCCATGAACATCTCTTTGCTCACTTTAATGTAGTTGTCGTTATCCCAGTAAATACCTAACCCAGCTTGTTCAAATGCGAGGTTTGGATCTAATTGAACCGTCACTTCTGTGCTGTAATCCGAGCTAGATACTGGATGAACGAAGATATTATCAACATCAGCTGAACCCGCACCAAAGATATTGCCCTCTTGCACTTGCATCGTCAGCACGCCGTTTTCCAAAGACCGATGTTCCGGATTTTCATTTCTGATTTGCCAGTTAACGAGGTTATTCATGTTATTAGTCCTTGCTGCTAGATCATGCGTTGACGGAGTTGGTAAAACACATTGTCGAGTTCATCGGGATTTTGCTTTTGAATGCGATTAAGCTCTCTTTGTACAGAATCGTACATAAGTTGGTTATCCATGTCTTTCAATGCGGCGTAGTAATGAATGCGACGTCCCAAGATAAAGTTATTCTGGTCATTCTCACTCATCATATTGAAACGGTCTATTGTCGCTAAGAACTTCGCTTTATCCTGTGGCAGCTGTCCGTTCAGTTCCATCAACAAATTAATACCGTGATAGTTACCATAGTTGCCCGTCACGCGGTTTAGTTTACTGATCAATTGATATTGTTCTTCAAGCATTTCACGTTCGCTAAGTGGCGTGAACTCTCCATTCTGCACCAGTTCATCCAATTCGGTTCCAGGCTTCACAGCAAGCGACAGAATGCGTATTTCATCTGGGTTGATTTGGTTAAGTAAGGCCGCCGTTTCTTCAACATGCTGCGCCGAATATTCTTTACCACCCAAGCCAAGGATAATGAAGGTCATCATCTTCATACCCGCTTGCTTCGCGTATTCGGTCGATTTCAAAATAGATTTCGGAGTAATGCCTTTTTTCATCAATTTGAGAACATCAATAGAACCCGATTCCATACCGCAATAAAGCATGTTGAGCCCTGCATCACAGATGGCTTTCATCTCTTCAGGCGACTTCTTAGTCATGCTTTGCGCTCGTCCATAAGAGCTGATCTGCTTTAACTCTGGGAAGGCTTGTTTGAGTGTATTCAACACATCCAGCAAGTCTTCGGTATCCATAGTGAATGAATCACCGTCTTGCAGAAAACAGGTCTCAAATTTACGGTTCTTATAGAATGCTTTCGCAGCCCAAATGTCTTTCTTAATCTCTTCAACGGGACGAATTGCAAACTCCATCCCCTCAAACAGCGTACAGAATTTACATTTGTTCCAAGGACAACCTTGGGTGGTGCGAATCAATAAGCTATCCGCTTCTGAAGGTGGACGAATATGCCCTTGTTGGAACTGATACTGTGTCATTTGAATGCCCAATAATTAACTATTCGCATAGGCTACTAGAAGTTCATTCAATGAAAAACACGGTACAATTTGAATTATTATCAAATGAAAACGGATAATTAAAGAAGAAGAATGTTGAAGTATTAAGTAGGTTAAAGGCTAATCAAGGTTGTCCGGTGTACGTAAATTGGTTCCACACTTTGTACATTTATAGTCACCGTTTCCGCCACTTGAAGCTAGCGACGATAAAATCATTCCAAGCAACCCTGGCTTCTTTTCATGTTGTGGCGCTTTTTCGGCTTGGTTACTGAACATAGTGTACTTGTGCAGTGTCAGTTCCTTACAGTTACTACAGAACGCTCTCGTCTTCTCACTTCCATACATAATATCTATCTCCTTAACTCAAAGCACAAACTAAACATATGGCAAATATGCCACACGTAGAGTTAAATCTAAATATTTTCATGAAGTTATGAGTAAGTAAGAGCGTTTTAAAGAAAAGTAAACTCTCGACTGTTAAGTGAAGTGTTGGTGAACAAAGTTATTCAATTCAGTCACGCTTCTGATGATGTAAACCTCTTTCTCTTTAGCGCGCAATTCTAACTGCGCTCTAAAGTCGTCATTCCAAAATTTAGGACACAGTTGTAGTGTCTTATAGCTTTGTATCGTGCCTTTTATCACTGAGCTTCCAGCAGGCCAGCCTTCAGGTTTAACAAATAAACCTTTGAGCATTCTCTTGGTTACAAACCAGTAGCTAGTTGAATAAGGAATGTCGATATAAACCAAGGTATCAGCTGCATCTAAACGTGTGTTGAACGAGCCTAGAGGGCCAAAACCATCGATGATCCAGCTTTCTGACTTAAGTATGCTCTCATGAGCCTCCTCAAATACTTCACGTTCAACAAACTCTCCGTTGGCCTTGTAAACAATAGAGTCCAACTGGTGAAGCTCTATCCCTGTAGCTAGTGCTAACGCCTTGCTGACTGTGGACTTTCCACTCCCAGGCTTACCAAAAACCGCGATCTTTTTCATATGACTTCCTCTATTCAGATAAAACCCATAAGACAGCGACAAAAAACCCACCTTACGGGTGGGTTCGATAAACAAAGCGCATCAACAATCCCACCATTCTTATGGAATGATGATAATTCGTTGGTTAGATGGCGCCAAATTCAGTTTCATAAAACTACTTTTATATATTGTTGCTTAGTTGTCAATGCAGCCAAACGTTGATTGGGAAGCTATATCCTCGTCAAGTCGCACCCATTAATAGTCTTAATGAGTGCTAATTGGTCTTGGTTATTTCGCTTTCTTTTTCGCCACTGTCGCTTCTGATAGCTTGCTTAGTACACCCGATACTTTCTTAACGACCTCGTCACAGCCATTGATCGCGTGACGCTCTACCAAGTAATTAGGATCGTTGTAAGACAACCATACTTTCTTATTTGAATCTTCAGTGACTAACACCTTCTGCGGTAAATCTATCGCGACTTCTTGAGCACATTGCATTAATGGTGTCCCTACTTTCGGGTTACCAAAGATGATGACTTCCGTTGGTCTCAATTCAAGATCGACCTTACTCGCGTTTTTCTGATGGTCAATTCGCGCAAACAACGTCAAACCTTTGCTTATAGCGAGTTCTTCAAAGCGGTCAGCGGTCTCTTTCACTGAGTAATTACTTTGGTATTTAATCAAACCATCAGAAGCCGCAGCTAAAAATGATGCAGAGAGTAAAATGGCGCATAGTGGTAGTAATTTTTTCATCGTCACCTCAGAGATTTAACCTAATCAAACTTACATTCATAGCGCCACTTCTAAAATCAGCGACGTAACCCATGTCAGTATAGACGCGATTCGATTCTCAGTTTGCAGAGAGGATCACTTTTCTAATGCGTCTTATTATCATCAGTTTAGGTTAACTCGACGCTAACCATTGGCTTTGAAGCTTGAATGTTTGGTCATCAAAATCAATAGTGCCTTGCACACCTAGTGGCGTGACTAGCATGGGATGGGTGTGACAACTGTCGAAGCCATACAGGATCGGGACATTTTTACCGTTCAGCACTTCAAGAAGTACATCGAGTGGTGTTCGCCCTGTCCCTTTGTCATCAAACAACTCATGTTTGCCGAGTACAATAGCGCCTACTTTATCGAATACTCCGCAAGCCAATAAGTGCGCGAATGAACGCTCGACCGCTTCAATGCCTTTTAGTGAATCTTCAATAAGCAGAATATCGCCAGACTGAATTTCTGGCATGTATTCGCTGCCCCAAATCCCGGCCATCGTACTCAGGTTGCCGCCAATCACGCGACCGCTTACTTGACCTCTTCCCATGAAGTGCCATTCGTTATTGTAAACTGGCTTTGCAGAGTCTTGAGTTTCCCAATCGTGTTTAATGTCCGTCCAACTCTCAGGCATCGTGTACTGATGTTGGCTTGAATCCGAGCATAAGATGTCAGTAAACGATTGGAAGGTTTCGTCGACTAATGGCGGGAACTCACCAAATGACGCAACAAGTGCAGGGCCATAAAAAGTCACCAATCCAGTTTTGGCGTAGATGCCTAACAGTAATGCTGTGGCATCTGAATAGCCGACGATGATCTTAGGGTCGTCTCTAAGGGCATCATAATCGATGTATGACAACAGTGAGTTACTGTTGTTACCACCAATGGTCGACATAATGCAGCGCACGTCAGGATCTCGAATGAGCTGATTGAGTTCTTCGGCTCGCGCTTGAATGGAACCAGAACGATACCCTTCTGACTCTCCAGTTAACAAACCTTCAACTAGAATGAAGCCCTGCTTTTCCAAATAACGTTTAGCACGAGCAAATCGATTAGGTGCAAAGACCGTTGCGGGCGATGACGGTGAGAAAAATCCGATTTTGTCACCAATATTTAAAGCTTTTGGGTATATCACTCGTTTGTCCTCCATAACAAAATTGGAATAATACGCCTGACTGAAACTCACTAATTCTTAAAGCAAACGAGTTCTTTAAGCGAGTTGATTTCGGGGTTAGAGCTCAAAAAATTAAGGTTGAATCAAATTTTCATCCCCAATCAGTGCCACGACTTAGTCCCACACTTTTCACACTGGTATTCGTAATCACTGTCGACATAAAAACCGGGAACATTATGGTCACCTTTAAACAATAACGTCATCAGGTACTCCATCAACACGCCTAGCTTCCATTGTTTCTTTTCAGATTCAGTGTCCGCTTTAGATTCAGCATCGGAAGCGTTAACAGCAAGGTGCGGGGTAAGTGCGTTACACTGTTCGCAGTGATAAGGATGTTTAATATACTTATTATCAAGCATTTATATAAGCCAACCAATATTTATAAAGTTGATGCATACTAACAACTTATCACTCGGTTCTCGAACTTATTGTTGTCCACTAGATCTTTATTTGAAAGAAATGAGACACAAGGTAAGTGCCATGCATCTTGAATCAGTTGCCATCGAGATTTCCCTCATTGAACAGCTAAAGCTATTGTTACGCTTAGGTACGAAATTAACTTTTACTTTAATAGCCCTTTGTCCGCAGCACCTTCAAGCTGCACTTCTAGCTCTTTCCATAAGGCACGACTGCCTTTAGAAATACGCTCGCCATTGAAGGTCAGTACTTTGTCTTTGGATATGTTGTGCTTCTTCCAGCTGTGACCACCACCATGGATGTTATGAAGCAAAGGCGGCACTCTATCGATCGCCTTACCAAATCTGGCTTCTGGTGACTCACCTGCTTCGAACTCAAGCCATAAATCCAAATACTCGCTTCTTGAATGGCTCGGTAATGATTTCAGCAAGCGCTCAACGCAGTTTCTCTCTTTGAGCTTGTTTTCTGCGGTTTCACTGGCATAAATGATGGTGTCTCCGGCATCGATTTCCCCAAGATCATGAATCAGCAGCATCTTCATTACTCGCGTAATATCGATTTCTTCGTTGGCATAGTCTTTCAACATGAGTGCGCTCAAACAGACGTGCCAACTGTGCTCAGCGGAGTTTTCATGTCGATCCAATCCAACCGGTTTTGTCTGTCGATGAACATCCTTTAATTGTTCAATCTCGACCATGAATTGCAGAATGCCTTTGATTTCTTCCACGATGAGCTTCCTTAACTTAAGTTGATGATTTAGCGGTGCGGAGGGTTAACCTAACGAAAGAAAAGCGTTACTCCCAATGAACCGACATTTTGTAATACGCAACACCCGATGGTTGTGGGCTAAGCTTATCTACCTGTTAGCCATAGGGTGTTCAGGGTTTAACTGAAGCAGATCCCACAAGTTACCGTAAAGATCTTCAAACACAGCAACGGTGCCGTAGCCTTGCTCTTTGGGCTCTCGGACAAAGTTAATGCCCAAAGACGTCATACGTTCGTAATCACGCCAGAAATCATCGGTGTTTAAGAATAGGAATACGCGTCCACCAGCTTGGTTGCCGATGAAATCAAGTTGCTCTGGCTTGGAAGCTCTAGCAAGTAACAGGCTAACACCGGTTGAATTTGGTGGAGCAACAACAACCCAACGCTTATCTTCTTCTGGTAGATACGTGTCTTCGATGAGATCAAACTTAAGCTTGTTTACATAGAAATCAAGCGCTTCATCGTAGTCTTTTACCACGAGTGCAATGTGGAAAATATTCTGTTTCATAACATACCTTGTTGGGGTTTTAGCTGCGTGGAATGATGCCATGAAGCAGGTAAAGACACTAGGTGTCGCATCATAAATCGTAGTATCTCGTCCGTCACAATCTAAAAGGTATACATCATTTATAACTGCCAGAATCCAAGCTCGACGCCACCTTGAATGACAATGGCACACATCCCGTGACGTGGTAACTCCATTGGCGGCACCGCAACTTCGGCGCCTAGTTTCTCGGCTGCAGTTACTGCAGACTGAATATCCTCAACCAACGTGTAATGACGAACAGTTGGTTCTTCAGTTTCACGAAGCGGTGCTCGAATGCCAATTACCCCGCCATTAGATAGCTTTGCAGTGCGCGCCCCACCAAGGTTCACATCTGCACCACTGAATTTAACGTTGTAGAGCTGAGCGTATGTTGCACAAACGACATCGACCTCTGGGGTAACCACTTCAAGATATTGAACCTTCATCAAATTTCCTTCTCGTGTTCTTTAAGACTCTCAACCTGCATACAGCTGTGCAGGTGTTTCTCATCAATAATTTATTACTAAGCAATTCGACCGCGCATGATAAATTGCGGGCCTGCTGCGCCACCTAAATACTGTTGATTGATATCTTCGAAGCCGCCTTTCTTATAACAGTTAAATGCTGCCGGATTTTTGCAATTCACAGTTAAGTAAATCGACTCATACGCTGAGTAATTCGCTTTTAAATACGGAAACAAAGCTTTGACCGTGCCAGTTCCTAAACCTTTACCTTGCTGGTTTTTATCAAGCACAAAAGCTCTCAAGCCAATGCTTCCTTCAGGGCAGAATTCGTAGTGCTCTGCGTAAGCGATATCCAGCTTAAAGAAACCCACAACTTCGTTATCAGACTTAATCACGTGCAAGTGCGTGGTTTCACTGCCGTCTAATAAAAACTCTGCAGCTGTACCAGCGAACTTAACCTGTTCATCGGCGAGTTGGATGGCCTGAACTGACACCACATGGGATTCTTCAAGCCTTTCGATAGTTATCATTGTTGTTCCTTCTGTATAACACGCGTGAAAAACCGACTAAAGCTCATCGCTAGTGTCTCGAGAACCGTAGTTTGGGAAGTTGATATTAAGAACGTTATCGTCCTCAAGAGTGAATAGAACACTTCCATTCTCTACACCGGTTTCGTTTCTATCTGAACAGCCTAGAAACAGCTCCCAATCAAACGAATATTGAAGTCGGTATTGATTCGCATTGATGTGGAGAACGCCTTTGATTTTGATACCGTTCACCACATGTGCCATATCATCGATGTATGACAGATCAGGGATTAACTTTTCTTCGAAATCACTCTTATGCTCGGTTAAGAAATTGAGCAGTTCAGAACATAACTCGGAGCCATGAACCTATGGTTTAGACAGACTAGAAAACAACATTTCTAAATACTCCAAGGATTGTTTTGATATTGGGAGGATGCGCGCGAGTCTGTTACAAATTCAAGCTCAATCGGAAACGGTAACTTCAAATTCCGACACTACATTAGAGTTTTGGATGTGTTGATACCAACTTTTTACGTCTTCAACCAGCAAGTGCATCATGTAATTGTGACAGTGCGCAGGTTCATAAAAGTTTTGCAAAAGGAAGGCGCAACTGCCGTGTCGTAGATAGGCGATATCGTGAAATTCAGACATCACTTCGAAGCCGATTGACTGGTAAAAACGCTTGGATAAATCGAAGTCTTTCGCGGGTACGAAAGACTTAATTTCTGAGACTTTTAGATTTTCCATCCTACATCCTTATAGTGTTGATGTTCTGGTGCTGACACGCTTAACGCTTTAAGTGGTTACGGCGTTTATTCCGAGCTCTTATTCATAGCCTTGCTGAAATGAGTCGACTTCGGCTTTAGTTAGATAACGCCACTGACCTGCTTCAACATCTAAACGAACATCACCAATCTGTTCACGGTGAAGGCCAACAACTCGGTTTCCTACCGCAGCAAACATTCGTTTTACTTGATGAAACTTACCTTCTGTAATGGTCAACAGCACTTCTTTACTGGTAATCACTTCGAGTTCTGCCGGACGCGTCAGATTTTGTTCGCCCTGCAATTTAACGCCCGCTTTGAACTTGTCAGCGACATCATCTTTGATATCTCGTGACAATGTCACGCGATACACTTTCTTACATGACTTGGTTGGCAGAGTGATGTTGAATGACCATCGCCCATCATCGGTAATCAAGACTAAGCCTGTTGTGTCTGCATCTAAGCGCCCTGCTATGTGCAGTTCTGATGCTTTGTCTATCTCAATGTAGTTGAACAGCGAGGGATAAACTTCATCGATATTGGAGCAAATAGTACCCGCAGGCTTGTGCATTAGGAGGTATCGAAATTCTCGCAACTTAAGCGGAGTGCCATTTAACAAGATGGTGTTGCTTTCATGAACCTGAGTCGTTTCATCGGTGACCGTCTCACTGTTTACGTTCACCTCGCCATTATGGATGCGTTCAATTGCTTCAGGCTTGGTTAGTTCAGTGCTTTTACATAGGTATTTATCAAGGCGCATTAATCGTCAGCACCACATTTTGCGCATGGCTTATAAGTACGTTCACCTTGCTCGATAACCACATAGTCACCAACGCACTTGTCACATAAAGCGAGCTTTGGGTAAGCCTCTTTTTGTTTCTTTGCGTTAATGTTGCCTTCGGTGGTGTATACGGTTCTCATTTTGATGCCTTTGCTTGAATAACGTGAGAGGCGCAAATTGTATCACTGTTTACATCTTTGATTGGAGTGGTGGTTCATAGATAAATTGATTTTAAGTACCACTATTCCAAGTTCCCTCCCCGTAACGGCTTAACCATGAACAACAAAGTCAACGTGCCACGGCTATCAGTGGTAAAATGATAAAAGCTCACCAACTTATGAAGTCGATAATGAAAGATTGTAATCAATGCGGAAAATGCTGTATCAAATACGGAGATGGCGACCTTGCCGCGACTCAAGAAGAGATCGATTTGTGGGAGCTGTTCAACCCAGACATCTTTGAATATGTTCGAGGAAGCGAGATATGGTTTGACCCTGAATCTGGCGAACGTTTAACTCGCTGCCCTTTTCTGGAGCTAGTTCCGACGAAAGACACCAAGGCTCAAGCCAAGTACACATGCAGCATCTACTTAGACCGACCAGAAGATTGCAGACACTATCCAAGTCTGATTAATGAGATGGTACGAGATGAGTGTGAAATGATTGAGGTGGTGGATTTACAAAACACGAAGAAAGCTCAAAGGAAACTCGACCTATTGATGAAAGACAGCCGCCCTTCAAGCTATTCGTAAGCGATGATCTTTTGAAGATCAATCTTCAGTATTAGCTAGTAGCCGCTAAAACCTTAAGCCAAATACTGGTTCGCTTCTAACCAATCAAGCGCAACCAGTGCCGCCAATGAACATACCGCTCTGTCGTTGATATCCACATACTTAAGCTCTTCGATTTCAGCATCTGGAGACAGTTCGCCTGTATAATCAGCAAGATAACAAGTCAATTGCACTGATACGCCTTCCGCTTTGCCATCAGCTTGGCCTGTAAACGTCTCGACGTATTTGATGGAATCAGGCACTAAATCGACTGAGATCTCTTCTTTGATTTCGCGAACCAGTGCTTGCTCATCACTTTCGCCAGCTTCACGCTTACCACCCGGTAGATAGAACAGTTCTTTGCCTTTTGATCTCACCATCAACAACTTGCCGTCTTTGATGAATATCCAAGCCAGCTTATCAATTACCTTATGCATGTCGTTAGACCTTATTTCTGTTTTAGTTCTCGTTATTACTGAATCTGGCCGCGCTATTCTATTAGTCACGACCAAACAAAGCCTGGATATGTTACACGCTGGAATGAATATACTCTATTGAATCAAATAGGAAATATCATAACCAAAACGAAAAATGACAGCGTTCGAGACAATTCTCGTCAACTGTCATTGGCGATGTTTACGAACTGCTCTCTAGCTGCCCGCGAATAGTATCAATCGACTAGCCACTTAAGCGCAGAGTCATGGTCTTCGAATGACTTAATCTCACCGGACACAAACCAGCTCCCTACTTTTGAAGCGAATTCTTGCCAGCTTTTATCGCCGAAAATAGCAATCTTGTCTATCTTAGAATTGAGCTCTAATCCCAGTTTAAAATCATCCCAAGCTGCACGTAACTCCCATCCTGTTAAGGTTGAGATATCGACCAGCATCTTGAGTTTAGATGAATCGAGTTCTTCTAGCGTGGTATTTAGAATTGGCATCATTGCTTGATAGTCATCGTGTGTGAGTTTGCCTTTCGCTTTGAACACAACGATGGTTTCACCGCTAACACGTTCAATTCCAACCGATATTCCGTGACATTCGATACTCATAACCTAGCCCTCATAGTGGAAACTAGAGTTAGCTTAGAGGATTAAACAGCAAAGAGATGAGAGGTTTACGTCAAAACGGACAAGCGCTTTATCTGAACTTAATATCAGAGAGTTAATCGCGTTTCTCCAACAGTTCGCTTAGGTTTTGAACTTGTACGATATTCGGATGCTCTGACTTAAGATCAACTCCTTCCGTGTTCAACCACACCGCTTGCAAACCCGCTTCAAGTGCTGGGTAAATGTCTTTTTCTAAGGTGTCGCCAACCATGGTGATGTCTTGTGGTGCAACACCGAGCTTAGAAATAATGGCAGGATAGAACCCCGGCTCGAACTTAGAAAAGCCAATGCTCGCCTTACAAAAGTAACCCAAGATATATTGAGATAGGCGAACGCGCTCAAAGGCTCGAATGATGTCGTCTTTACTGGAATCACCAGCATTGGTGGCAACATAAACTTGATGAGTTTTCGACAACTCCCCCAGTAATGCACGAGCACCACTCACTTCTTGTACGGTTTCCCAGTCACACATCTTCCCTTGTGCGTCTGGGAAATCGACCATCAGCGTATTGCCCCAGTCGAATAAGACTATTTCTGTTAATTCGATTAGCTTTGTCATCTTGCCTCCTGCATACGATGAATTATCTAATGTTTAAGCGAGCCTATAAAAACTTCTCGGACGGTTAGGCTCATTATGGACAACCTTGTTACTGTTTATGGAGCACGATCTTCTAAACACAAAATACCCTTTATTGATAAACCACTTTGAAACGCTCCAACATAAGTAACATGTCTTCACTTGGTGAGATCTTGAGCTCTTCACATTCACGAGAGAAGAAGTTCCAGTGAGCTTCTTTCCACCATTCGAGTGTTTTGTCACCCTCGCCTTCGGCAGCAGCAAACTCCGCCGTCACTTCGTTATATTTGCACTGTGAGACTGAAGTGATCTCTACAATGCAAACTGGCTTGCCATCCCAGTCAGTGACGACTTGCAAGTGACCAACTACTGGTCTCGTCTCGCCTTCATGGCTGTACCAATATTCAAGGCTGCAAGACGCTTGTTTTTCACCCTTGAGAATTAACTGGGCGCAGAGGTTGGCGTTGTATTCATCAGCACAGTAATAGTCGGCACTAAAAGAGGTGTATTGCGAAGCAACGTCTGCTGGTAATGTGTTGAGGTAGCTATCAAGATAAGCTTTGCTTCTTTCTTCCATGATCTTTCCAAATTCAATATCAGGTTGAGCCGATAAACACTTATAGATTAAGCATCTGGCTGCATTGGGAGTAACCTATCAAGTCAGGTTATAGCTGTAAACCGAGTGAATATCAAAATGTGGGCTGAGAAAGAAGAATATAGGTAGGATTTCGAGGCCAGTACAAGGAGATCCAAAAAGTGAAAGAAGAGCCAAAAGCACCTTTAGGCGGTGCTTTT
>NZ_JBFRTU010000065.1:0-6067 GCF_041474275.1 Vibrio sp. 10N.222.52.B7
TCAAATTTTTCTTTAGACATGGGGTGTCCCTCTAGGTACGGATTAGGTGGCTTAAAATAAGACCACGCAACCAAAAAAAATGGTTTTCTTTATTAAAGGAGAAGAAGCTTTAGACTGGTGCTAATACCCAGAGTCGAACTGGGGACCTCACCCTTACCAAGGGTGCGCTCTACCGACTGAGCTATATCAGCACACAAAATGAGTTGGAGCGTGCAGCGGGAATCGAACCCGCATCATCAGCTTGGAAGGCTGAGGTAATAGCCATTATACGATGCACGCAACACGTAACTCTGTTTGAGCTATTTAACCTTTAGAATATGGTGGAGAGGGACGGATTCGAACCATCGAAGGCAGTGCCAACAGATTTACAGTCTGCTCCCTTTGGCCACTCGGGAACCTCTCCAAATTTTGAGCTTTCTCTCGCTTTCCTTAAAGGAAGGGAGAAAGTGGTGCCGACTACCGGAATCGAACTGGTGACCTACTGATTACAAGTCAGTTGCTCTACCTACTGAGCTAAGTCGGCACAAGTGGGGCGCATTTTATTGAATGATTTTCCACCTTGCAATAGTAAATTGAAAAAAAGTGCAAAATTCTCTGACCAAACTCCTACATACGGCTATTTAGCTCAAGGTTTACGTCTTTAACCCGCATCTAGTACAGGAAGATATTTTATTTATCTATCGCTTGATGTATTTTCCATGCACTTGTTTTGTTATCCACTATAGAGTTTTGTATGAGCCCATTTATGTCATTTGACCGCGAACGTTGGTCTGAGCTAAGGAATTTAGTTCCGATGACACTTTCTGAGAGCGACTTAAAAGAGCTTCAAGGCATCAATGAAAAGCTCACAATGGAAGAGGCAGTAGAGATCTATCTACCGCTATCTCGTCTATTGAACCTCTATGTGGCAGCCAGACAGAATAGAAACTCGGTACTCCACCAATTTCTAGATAAGAAAGAGAAAGCGCCACCTTTTATCATCGGTATTGCGGGTAGCGTAGCTGTTGGCAAAAGTACCACTGCGCGTCTGCTTAAAGCCCTACTCTCTCGCTGGGAAAACCACCCAAAAGTTGAACTAGTGACAACCGATGGCTTTTTATATCCAAACGAGGTGTTAGAAGAGAAAGGGTTGATGAGCAAAAAGGGCTTTCCTGAATCTTACGATATCAAGCGTTTAGTGAACTTTGTTTCGGATGTAAAAGCTTGCAAGAGAAATGTCACAGCCCCTGTTTACTCGCATCTTACGTACAATATTACTGATGACGTTAAGTGCGTCGACCTACCAGATGTGCTTATTATTGAAGGGCTTAATGTTTTACAAACCGGAATGAATTATCCACACGAGCCACATCGCGTGTTTATTTCAGACTTCCTTGATTTCTCACTCTATGTTGACGCTGATAGCCAACAAATCAAAGAATGGTACGTCAATCGCTTTATGAAATTCCGCGATGGCGCGTTTACTAAGCCTGGCTCTTACTTTAGTCATTACACTAAATTATCGAACCAAGCCGCATTGGACAAAGCAGAAGGTATCTGGAGTTCAATTAATGGCTTGAACCTTGAACAAAATATCCTTCCGACAAGAGAAAGGGCTCACCTGATTCTACGTAAAGGCGCAGATCATATGGTTGAAGAAGTGTTACTAAGAAAATAGTAACGCCTTAGTCGCCTTTTCTTAGCGATATCTCGCCACCAATATAGCTCTCGACACCATTCTCAGTTTTGAGCAATACAGCACCTTGTTCATCGATGCCTTGAACAACACCTTCAATTTCTCTAGGTCCAATGATCAATCTAACATTGCGACCTAAGAAATTATCCAAGCGGTTCCAACGCTCTAAAAAATTGGACATTCCTTTCAACTCGTAGTCGACAAGTGACTTATCCCAAGCATTGATCAGAGCCTGCGCTAACTGGTTACGGTCTGGCACCTTCCCATCACACACTTCTTTAAGGGAAGTCCATGGCTGGCCAATACCTGATGTTGTTGGATCCATGGATAGGTTTAGCCCTAAACCAATCACAATATGCGCAGCGCCGCCAGACTGTCCCGACAGCTCGACCAAGATACCTGCAAGCTTCTTGTCATTGTGGTAAAGGTCGTTCGGCCATTTAAGCTTTACACCTTCTACGCCCATCTCTTCCAAAGCTTCAACAACAGCTACACCAACCACAAGGCTTAAGCCCATTGCGGCAGCCATCCCCGCGTCGAGTCTCCAATACATTGAAAGATAGAGGTTTGCACCAAATGGTGATACCCACTCTCGTCCACGGCGTCCACGACCCGCAGCTTGATATTCAGCAATACAGACAGAACCCGATTCGAGGGTGTTAGTGCGCTCTAATAGGTGTTGGTTTGTAGAACCTATGATGGGAATGAGTTCAAGAGAAGCATCGCGACTAACTGCAGACAATTTGTCTTGGTCAAGCATATCCAAACGACTGGCTAGTTTGTAACCCTTGCCTTGTACTCGGTAGATATCTAAACCCCACTCTTGAATACCTTTAATGTGCTTACTGATAGCCGCTCGTGATACGCCAATCATTTCACCTAGGTCTTCACCTGAATGAAACTCACCGTCAGCAAGACATCTCAATAGTGCAAGCTTGGTACTGTGCTCTCTCATGCCAATGACTCCAAAGCCTTATCCAAGTTTGTCTCGCAGTCTCGTCCCATAAAGCGCACTTCATGTTCCAATCGAATATCGAATTTATTCAAAACGGACTGGCGCACTCGCTCTGCAAGCTTAAGGATATCCACAGCAGAAGCCTCATCATAATTGATAATAACCAATGCTTGGTTGGGGTGAACCTGAGCGCCACCTTCTGTCACACCCTTGAACTGGCATTGATCAATCAGCCAGCCAGCAGCAACTTTGATCATGTCATTACTCTCATAACCAACCATATTTGGATATAGAGCTAACAAGCGATCAAAATGATCTTTGGTGATCACAGGGTTTTTGAAGAAGCTACCCGCATTCCCTTGTACTCTAGGGTCTGGCAGCTTACTTGAACGGATAGCACACACTTCATCAAATATAGTGCGAGGGGAGAGCGTATCGGCTGCTAGGCTTTTTAACGGGCCATAGTGATTGCATGGCTCCCACTCTTTCGGCAACGTTAAACCAATCGCAACAACAATCGCTTTATCGTAGAGAGCGTGTTTGAAAATAGAATCTCGGTAACCAAAGAGACACTCTTCTTTGCTTAATCGCTTAACTGTATAAGTATCCAGACACAGGATATCGACATACTCGCATACGTCTTGTAGCTCAACACCATACGCACCAATATTCTGAATCGGAGCAGAGCCGGAACAGCCGGGTATCATTGCTAGGTTTTCTAGACCACCCAGCCCTTTATCCACACTCCACTCAACCAAGCTTGGCCAATCCTCGCCACCACTCACATGCAGTAGGTGATGACTGTCCGTCTCGGCCAGCTCAATCCCGGCTAATTTATTCACGATGACCAGGCCAGCGAAGTGCTCAGTAAAAAGCATATTACTGCCCTTACCCAGTATTAACTTAGGCAAAGCTGACCATTTAGGGTCTTTGTAAAGCGAAATAAGTTCTTCGGTAGTGGTGACTTCAACCAACGCATCACACGTCTGATCGATGGAAAAAGTATGAACATTTTTTAAACTAGCATTGAGATGGAATTGCATGGCGATATTCAATTAACTTACACTGCGGTCATTCTACAGCAGATAAACCAATGGCGCAGTGACTGAATGAACAATGTCATCATTACTCAATTAGACCCAGTAAAGGTTCCCCTAGTTAAACGTTTCTATAAAGAACATTACCCAACGGGAAAAGCGAATAAGAGTGAACTGATCTATTCGTTATTGCTGAATAACGAACTGTGCGGTGTCGTGCGTTTTCGTACAATAGAAAATAATCGCTTACTTACCGGTATGGCGATATCAAAACAACATCGTGGTCAGCAATTAGGCTCCCAGCTTATGGATTATTGTGCGCAACATACGCTTACGGAAGATGATTACTGCTTTGCGTACGCTCATCTCACCAATTTTTACGCGCGACACAAATTCGTACAAGTAGACCCTAAAGATCTACCAAATGGTTTAAGAGTTTTATACGAGCGCTATTCGAATAGCGGAAAAGATCTCATTCCTATGCATTATCAGCAAAATTGTTAGAGAATGCCTCGATTATCTAGTATTTGGTGCTATCCCTTTGGTAAAATTAAAGGTTCGCAATTTTGCATATTTTTAAGGTAAAACAGTCAATATGATTGCCAGTAGGAATCCATTCATACAGTTGCCAACCATAGCGCAGAATCCTGACAAGTTTGAAGTACTACTATCAGCGCAAGAGTTTCGAACTCGCCTACTTGATGAAATATCTCGCGCAACGACTCGTATTAGTTTAGTCGCTTTGTATCTTGAAGATGATGAGGCTGGCCGTGAGATCCTAACTGCCTTATATGAAGCAAAGCAAAAGAATCCAGAATTAGACGTGAGCGTTTGTGTCGATTGGCACCGGGCGCAGCGTGGATTGATTGGCGCAGAGTCTTCTGAAGGCAATGCAGCCATGTATAAAGAGTTCGCAGAGAAATATCAACATTCTGTGCCTGTCTATGGCATTCCCGTTCGCGGCAAAGAAGTCTTTGGCGTATTGCACTTAAAAGGCTTTATCGTCGATGATAGCGTGATATACAGCGGTGCAAGCCTTAACAATATCTATCTGAATTACCATGACCGCTATCGCTTTGATCGTTACCATGTTTTAAACAATGCAGCTCTTGCTGACTCAATGTTTGCCTACGTACACGAACAGATGGTTGCGGACAGCGCTGTTTATGACCTGGCTGATAAGAACAAGCCTGCGACCAAAGAACTGAAACCAGCGATTCGTCAGTTTCGAGCATCATTGGCAAGGTCTCAGTATCAATTCGAAGGGCAAGAGGTTTCAGCAGAGCAAGTGGCTGTAACACCATTGGTTGGTATCGGTAAAAGACGTAACCGTCTGAATCAGGGAATCAACCAACTCGTCGCTCAAGCTAAAGATGAAATCTTCATCTGCACACCTTACTTCAACTTCCCACCTAGCCTAGCTAAAGAAGTGAAGAAAGCACTTAAGCGTGGCGTAAAGGTCAGCATTGTTGTTGGTGATAAGACAGCGAATGATTTCTTTATCTCACCAGAAGAAGAGTTTAAAACGATTGGTGGTTTGCCATACCTTTACGAACTGAACTTACGCCGTTTCGCTAAAGCGAATGAAGCTCATATTGCTAGCCGTAATCTATCAATTCGACTTTGGCAACACGATTCCAATAGCTTCCACCTAAAGGGCATTTGGGTAGATAAGCGCTACATGCTACTAACAGGTAATAATCTAAATCCACGCGCATGGAAGTTGGATCTAGAGAACGGTATCTTTATCCAAGATAACTACCATCACCTAACAGACAAGTTTCAGGCTGAAGTGGATAACATCCTTCAACACACTCAGCTTATCTGTACTTATAAGCAGTTAGACAAGGTAGAGAGCTACCCGATGGAAGTTCAGAAGTTGATTCGTAAGATCACTCGTGTGAAAGCCGATAGGGTGCTTAAGCAAATACTGTAGTCGATGTATTAGAGACACTATTTATCAACGCCTAGCAAACGCTAGGCGTTTTTGTATCTACGAGATAGCTATTTAGGTTTGTTTGATGGTCTTTCGAATCAACATCTCTATTTATGCATAGTGAGTGTGATAGCTTGAAGTGTTAAGCATCCTACCTTTTCCTTAGTCAGTCTCAGGGTTCCAGATACGTGTATCAGGTATGGTTTAGATAGCAGCTAAACGAGTACCAATACGAACATAATCGACAATTACCCTTTACGTATTCAAGCAATAAAGTCTCACTCCTTAGGGCGAAGTACGTACGCGATAGAGAATTTCACATAGTAAAACAATCAGATTAGTGCTCTGCTCTATTTAGCTTAAGAGTTAGAAGTGACCACCTATATTCCCAAGCAGCACCTCCCGATATAGAGAAGTACTTCATAGCTAGCGATAAGAATCTGCTACTAATACCAATTAAAGTA
>NZ_JBFRTU010000066.1:0-8126 GCF_041474275.1 Vibrio sp. 10N.222.52.B7
TGGTTAGATATAAAAAATATATTTTCATATAAATATCGATAATGAAAATATTAGATCTACTTAGTTAATTCGAAAGTGACATTATCTACCTGTAATAAATAAATTAAAGTAGGGTAGGAAAACTCTTAAATTTATGAAGAGCTTTCTATTCCTGACTAAAAGTTAGTCATTAGTAATTGTGAATATTAATACTCGAAATACGTTAGCTACCAAACGGCATTAAACTGGACAAATGGCCCATGCCAAATATCAGAGCGTTCGTAGGCTAACTCATAACCATTATCGTCTCCCTTGGCATCGCCATACATTGGTATCAGCATATCTGCTTTTGCACGGTACCCTGCTTGCAATGAGAAGCCTGCAGCGCGCATCGAGTGGAAGCGTTTTTGCCAAATGTAGCCAATCTCTAACTCACCTGTTAAAGCTAAGCGATTACGACCACTTAATTTTGCATGTCGATCACCCGTAGCTGCCTCTAAAGCATCACGGTCTACAGATAACTTGCTCAGACCAATACCAATACCAATATCATTGTAAAAGCGAGAATAGCTGGTTTCATAACGTGCACCGTACGCAGCCTCGTTATAGCCAATCTTAAACATATAAGATTTAATATCGAAGTTTTCATCGAATGCAGTTCCGGCGATACGTCCATTTCTATCAAAAAAGCCGACTGCACTCGGGGCATGGTAGTCACTGTAAGAGAAGCCCCAGTAGCCGCCGCGTTCACCCATCAGTAGAATATCAATGTTGGTATATTCAGTTTCAAACGTAAATGGTTCCAGAGTACCGTCGACATCACTGTAGTGAGCTACACCACCTGATTCTAGAGTGTCAAATTCGAGGCGAAGCGTATTTGCACCATCAAAGAAACCATGAAAATCAACCACACCAGTGAGCATCTTTGTACCTTTTGATACGTTGCCATTACTGTGATCTTTGCCTTCGTTGGTCAACTGGCGTAAAGAAATTTGTGTCTCACCAATTCGACCTTGGAAGTAGTAAGTTTCCATGTTTTCATCGTTCATACGATAAGAAGTCTTTGCTACTGTCTCTTTATTGTTGTCTTTTATTCGCTGATTAATGCTCCAGTCTGTGTGCGTTAAACCATAACCTGCTAGCAAATCTATTTTGGCTGGGTGGCTATAGCGCAGGAACTGGTCCTCAATGTTATTTTGAAGATCATCAAGACTGATTTTCCACGACTGACGATCTCGCATAGAGGTGTTTTTGGCGCGAATGACCACATCACGCCCTGCAACATAAATCTCTGGTTCATGACCGATATTAACTTCAGCACTATTGAAAAAATGTCCCGCTCTAGGCTCATGACCATCTTGGAAATAGTAAAGGTTAAGGCCTTTGTTAAGCACGTTAATGTACTCGTAAGCAGCCACTATCGTGCGGCTTCGGTTTTCAGGGTAAACCGTTAACACCTGATTGCTGTCACTGCGAGGGTGGAAGTAGCTTAACGTCTTGTCCCATGCCGTATCTTCATAGCTCATCAGTTTGTAGACATTGGTTGTATACAGGTTAAAGCTGTCACGACCGACAAACGCGATAGCAGTTGTACCAGCAAGGTTGTTATTAACCGCGCCAGCAAAGGATGATTCAGGCAGCGTAAACTCGCGCTCGTATCCTGGTCCTCGCATGTGAACAACATCATCTTTTGCACAGACAAGAATACCGTTGTGCGTAATCGTCATTTCAGCTTCAGTAGCGTAACGACACTGTCGAACACTCTGTTGTTGCTTCTGACCTTTAGAGTTGACGCGCATATAACGATGGCGATTTCTGCCTTTTTCATTTTTATAAGGCTCTCGTACAATTGCCCACGAAATATCACGGTAGTAAGCACTAACAAAGATGCTAGAGCCCGGATTAAAATTACCTGAAATAACTCTGCGGTCATTGGAGACAAGATCGACACGACAGTCTTTTTCACAGCTAGGGTTGCGCTTAGCCAGACGATAGCTTGTTGCGCCCGTTGACGCCGCATACTGCTTTTGGCTTTGTGCGTTTTTTTCTAACGGTGCCGTAAACTCGTACGCGAGTGTTTTTGTGCTTACGAGTAAAAGGCTCAAAATAATAAGTTTGTACATTTTTGGTACTACCAGATGGGGCAAGGCTCAGTGCAGTGCCCTAGATATTGTTTATCGTTTAAATTAAAGTTTGCTAGATAGACGTTCTAACTGTTGCTGCTTTTTAAATTCTTCGTACATAGCTGAACGATCCATTGGATCGATCAGGCCGTCGTCTGCTAATTCATCGATGACATCCACAAGCTGGGCATCAGACAATTCCATTAGCACACAAAATTGGCTTTGGTCGTTAATATTCACGAGCGCGGATTCTTTTAGTCTGCTGTGTTTTAACAGCGCAGAGGTGGTTTGTTCAGAGACCGATGAATAGGTGTTGTCAGCGGAATCCGTCGCTTGACGAGATTGCTCTAGTGCTACAATAGAAGTCTCTAGTGAGCGTGCGATATTCACGCGAGCTTGGTGAGCAGCATGGTTACGATCAGTGGTAAAGTTGCCTGTATCAGCCACGCAAGCGGATTCCCAAATACCACTCTCTTGATTCTTGTCAGGTGTAAAAACCCAATCTGGTGTTGATGAACAGCCACTGATAGCCAATGTCATTGCAATAGACAAAGTAATTTTTTTCATAGTGTTTCTCTAAATAGCGTTTTGATTATTTTGTTGAGCGTAACCGCGCATCTTATTGCGCACTTTTGGAAGATAATTGCGAGTTTCTTCGTAAGGTAAGTGCTGAATAAGGTGCTGATAAACTTGTTCTGACGTCATCTTGTTGATAACAGGTGCAGCACCTGCCATAGTGCGGTGACCAAAGGCACGAGCGACATTGCCCGAGCCAGTGTTATAGGCAGCAATCACGCACCATAAGCGGCTCTTGGGGTCAGTAACTTGACGTAGATAGCGACGATCTAGGATCTGAATGTAAGCAGTCCCAGTCTCTATATTGGTACGCACATCATAGAGTTCGTTCGGGTTCATAGGCTTGTCAATTTTACGAACCAGTCGGTTAACATCATGACCAGCTGTTTGTGGTACGACTTGCATCAAGCCATAAGCAGGAACTGGTGATTTTGCCTTAGGATTGAAATGCGATTCTGTATGTGTAATTGCCATGAGAAGCGCCTCATCGGCATTCTGTTTCTGGCTTTCGACTCGGATGAGTGGCTGATAGCGTTCTGCACGAGCTGCAACCGAGTTGGTTGGCAACGGTGCTTCAAAATCATAGACACGGTTTGATACACGCTGGAACTCAACATTTGCTTGTGATGCTTGTACTTGAACTGCTTCAAGTCGCCGTTGTTCATTTGCTTTCAGAGCGGCTTGTTGCTGCTGAGTAAATGTACTCATTCGTGCTGAAGGTTCAACTTGTGAAAGAGCGTCGGAATAGCGACTCATCTCAATCAGCTGTCGTTCTGTTTGAGCACGGATTTGTGCCTCTAAGGCTGTTTGTTGGTCTGCATCAATTTGAGGGGATCGAGAGTGGATGTTAGATGAATCAATCTCTGGAAGCTCAACCATTCCCAAATCATTGAGCAGCTCTTGATTCGCTACTAGCATGTCGTGCATTCGTTCACGCAGCTGAGTCATATCTTCTTGCTCATTTTTGTCATTCGACAAGTGAGAAAGTGAGAGGTGATTACTTTCGAGATCAACAACCAGTTTGGTCTCTTGGTCACTATCGAATAGTACGACCGTTTTACCTGACTCAAATTGGGCTTCACCCCATTGATTCAGCTGCTGGTGCACCTCGTTGTCAAGCAAGTCGAAGTTATCGATTTGCCACTGATTAAAGGCGCTCAACTGCTCCTTATACCATTGTTCAAACTCTTGTTGCTGGGTTTGATACCACTGCTCAAATTCTTGTGAGTCAATACCAGGTGTTGCGAGCGGGGCAGGGGAGTAAGTAACGCTCAACATAAGAGCGCAAAGGCTTAGTTTTGCATGTTTCATTCGTTACTCCACAACAATATGATAGTCGTGCACAATCTCAACTTGAGCGTTGCGATTAGGCTGATGAATACTTAAAGCTGGTACCAAGTATTGCGCGAGCTTTGCGGCTGTGTGAGGGTACCGAAGAGTCAAAACAACATAGTTGTTTTCCTGATGGATCCGCACGTCCCTAGCCTCATCGATTACGCCAATAAGACTGACGAGCTGGGCTTCATTTCCTACCTTACTTGGTTGAAAGAAAACCTTATGCTGTGGGCCACCAAGTTCAAACAATTTCAACAAGACGTTATTTAGCTGCTTATCAATTTCGTTAAGCGAGTTGGCGTTCGCAAAGTGAGTATTGATAAGCTGCTGTTTGGAGCTGTTAGACTTATTTAATGCAATCAATGATGGCTCATTTTTCCAATGACCAAACTGCTGACCTGATGGGTCATTGATATTGACTGATAAACTCAGTTGCTGGCCAGTGACTGATTCTGGATAGTCTGTTTGAACGTTAAGGGTTAGCGCCGATTGCTTACTATCAGTCACCACTCGCTCACCGCGTAGGCTGAGTATTTGGCTCAGTTTGTCAGCCACTTTCTTATCGTCCGCATCGATATAGAAAGCAGGCTGCTCAAGGTAGGCTCGAATAATACTATTTTTTTGTTTCTCGTTTGGCTCACGAAATGACAGGTTAAACGTTGCCTTAACGCTACCATCGGATTGCAACGACTTGTCCAGTTGCTGCCAGTTTTCTAGTAGCACAATGCGAGTCGCTACGTTATTTTGTAGAACAGCAACCACTGTGTGGTGATCATTAGCGGTCAAGACGTTAATCTGCTCGGCAGAGACAAGCCAATTAAAGGCACTTGATAGCCCTTTGGTTATCGCATCTATCAGTGCTTTCTGCTCTTCATTACCACTGACATTGGCCGCATTGCGACTGTCACCCATAACCAGAGCAGAATGTGCCTCCTCTTCGCCCCAAACCACAGAGTTGCTATCAATCTGAGTTCCTGCATCACTGTGCAAGCTTGCTTTGACACAGGTATCACTCCCGAGTAAAAACGCGTCAGAAAACACAGGCGTAACCTCACCCAGTTCAAGCGCGTTAATAAGTGATTGACGTTCTTCACTATCAAAAGTCGCCAGCAGTCGATCAAAGTCGCCAGAAGAAAGCAGATCATTTGATGGTGCTTTTAGAAATTGGGTCAACGAGCCAGTCGCGTCTGTTTTCGCATCTTCAATCGCTTGCGCGCCTCGTCCCCAAGAACAGCCTTGCTCAACGAGGGAGCCAGATCGCGCTTGGTGCTCAAAGTGAATGCCTTGTCCATGTGCTAATGACGCAGTGATGAGTAGTATGGCAGGGCTACTCACCAGTGTGGTCAACGTTAGTTTGTCCATGTGCTTCGTTCTTCCAAGAATTGCTGTGGAACACCCACACTGACGGCAAATAGCTGTCGATTACGGTCCGGTTGGTAGATACCCTTTTGCGCTTCACTTTGGATATTTTTCGCAATGTTGTCGTTTTTCCAACGGACCATATTGCCTTGTGCGCTTTGCATACTAGGCGTCACAGAGGCAACACCAATGGGTTCAACAAATCCCGCTGAATATTCAAAGATCACCATTGTTTCATTTGGCAAAATACCTGCATTTTGGCCACGGTCTAATGAGATCTGATTTCCCCGAATACCCAGCACTTGCGAAGTAGCGGGCATCTCAGTTAATAGACGGCTCAGCATGACGTCGAAGCTGCGAGTGGCCATATCAGCCATCACACCACTGACATCTTGCGGGCTAGTGTAATTAAAGCCTCGGTAGTAATTACCGTTGACAATAATCGATGCGAAGTCACCCTTAGGGCGCACATCAAAGTTGGAGGTCGTTGTACGGCCAATATTTGGATAGCTCAGACGCTCGCGAGTGTAAGGGTCAATAAAGCCTGTGCTCATGTCCATTGATGAGTGAAATAGTGATTGCTCCGCACCGAACATCATGTCGGCTGATTTAGTGACATCAATGGCCATCACGTAATCTGTCGATACTGCCGCACGTTGGCTGTTGCGCTCAGCAACTTGGTTTGCGCCTTCTTCAGCTAAAATACGCTCAAGTGATTGATTGACGGCGTTACTGTCTGCAGTGATGATTCTAAAGCGGTTAACACCCGCAAATTGGTTTTCTAGCGCGGTCACCAAGCCATCGACATTGAAGGAATTGACACTGGTATGGAGTGCATCGAACACTTTACCTGAGCTTTGTTGCTCGCCGCGATTAAGTTGCGTATTGATATCATTAAAGTGAACTCGAATCGTTTTGCGTGCAAGCGGGCAACGTGAGTCTGTTTCAACCGCCTCATATGAACAAAACTGAAGACCTTGGGTATTAAAGTAAGCAGGCACTTGGATATCATCATCAGAAAAGTCATGTGCAGATTTACCAACGATAACATTCGAACTCGAGGTCGCTTGGTTGGCTTTTGAAACGGTTTGTGAAGGCTGTGTAGACTGGCACCCAGCGATTGAGACTAAGCCAAATAGTGCGACCGTGGTTTGAAAGCGCATTATGATTTTACCTTCTGTTTGATGTGGTTATCGTAAGCTTGAATTTGCTCAAGGGTCGCTTTGTCCAACTGAATCATGTCGTTGGCAAGTTCGATTAAAGATTTGCGTTCACGCATTTCATCAAATGCGGTACCAGCTTTTGTGCTAATCGGTAAAAGGACTAAAGGCTCATCCCAAACCAGAAGACTTACTTCCGCAGAAAAACCCAATAAATCAGCGGTTAATTCTTCGTTTTCATTCATGATTCGACGTAAAGCGAGCTGGTAGCGTTCTATCTTGGGGCGAACCCGATCAGAATTAGGAAGTAGAGCATCGAATCGCTCGATTTCTGCATCAAACTCTTCACCGTTTAGGTGTCGATTACTATGAATAAAGCCAGCGACGTCAGCGTACTCTTGCTGGGTTATATTGAACTGTTCGACAACTCGACATTGACGGTGTTGAAGTGAAACCATAGCGCGAGAAATATTGTCAAAACCGCGTCGAATGCTCGTGAATTCGGTTCCCATCTCTTCGCATTGTGTTTTTACATCATTGAGTGTGAGCTGACGATCTTCAAAGGCGATTTGCTCAGTAGAGGGGGACGCACAACCCGCGATTGCTAGTACGGTTAACACGAATCCAGTCTTTAATTTCATTATTTTTCCCTACCTAAAAACAATTCGTAGAAGGTGTGTTGGTTTATTTTGGTCAAAATGGTGTTGCTTGCGTGTTCTTTGGCGATGGCTGCATCATTAGCAATAGCCTGCTCACTAAACTCAAATTGATGAATGACTTGAGAGAGATTGTTCGGTTCTAATAGCTTCAGACGCACTGTTTTCTGCAATACAATTCGCCCGCGGCTTTGGCCTTGCTTAGAGAGTGATTCAACATAGATCGGTAGACCGTTATCTTGATCAACCACGAACTGTTGAGTGAGTGCGTTGGCAACTTGTTGAGATAAAAGGTCTCCAGCAGTTAGGAACTTAACGGGCGTTTGACTGATGCGTTCGTTTATACGCACTTCACTTTGGTGGTAGTCCTGCAATAAAGAACTCGCTTGGTTTGGAGCTATTGAGGATAAAATCATCACACGATATTTATTTTGAGCTAATTCATCCCGAGCTTTTTCCATACGAAGAAAATTATCCCAGGATAGAATGTCATCACTAACCAGTTGGTCAAAAGACTTTAAACTGGTGCTCAGTTGAGTGGTCAGTTGCTGATACCATGTTTGCACATCAACAGAGAACTGATATTGACAAAGAACATCACCACAAGTTTGTGAGTGCAGAGATAGGTGGCTCACTTCAATTGGAATAGAAGATATAGTGGATTTGTCTTCGAATAAACAATGGGTTTGGTCTGCAATAGTTTGGCAACTAGAAACAGTTTCAGCACTTACTTTGCTGAAGAGTTGCTTAGCAAGCTTGAATTGTGCTTGTTCAAAAGCGATATGTTCGCTTTCTGCTTTAATAGCGATTTTTTTTGGTGCTAAGTAATTTGCATTACTAGTGTTGCCCCAAAAAATCATAAAAGTGGCTAAACATGGTAAAATTAATTTTATATATTTCATATAAGATATCACCATAGGTTTTATATTATTTAAAGA
>NZ_JBFRTU010000067.1:0-12057 GCF_041474275.1 Vibrio sp. 10N.222.52.B7
AGCCCCGTCATTTCTGACGCGGACGGCTAGTTGAGGCTTCTTAAGTGATCAGTGAAGAGACATTCTTTGAACATCAGGCGAACCCCACTCTGTTCAAGTTATCTAAGTTTCAGACGTAAAAAAGCCCCGTCATTTCTGACGAGGCTTCTTAAGGTGGTCGGTGAAGAGGGATTCGAACCCCCGACCCTCTGGTCCCAAACCAGATGCGCTACCAAGCTGCGCTATTCACCGAGACGTTTCGTTTGATTTCTCAAACTGGGAACTTCAAAGAAGCTACCAAAATTAATGGGGTGGCTAACGAGATTCGAACTCGCGACCACCGGAATCACAATCCAGGGCTCTACCAACTGAGCTATAGCCACCACTAATTTTTTATATAACCGCTTAACAAGCGATTATTGAAATAGTGGTCGGTGAAGAGGGATTCGAACCCCCGACCCTCTGGTCCCAAACCAGATGCGCTACCAAGCTGCGCTATTCACCGACTAATTTTGTATCGACTCTTGGGAATAATGAATCAACACTGGAAGCCGAAGCTACCGATATTTTGTAAAGAAAGAATGGGGTGGCTAACGAGATTCGAACTCGCGACCACCGGAATCACAATCCAGGGCTCTACCAACTGAGCTATAGCCACCATTATTTCTTTTTTGCCAATTTCTCACTTACCGAAGTAAGAGACCGGATGGCGCGCCTGAAAGGATTCGAACCTTCGGCCTTTGGCTCCGGAGGCCAACGCTCTATCCAGCTGAGCTACAGGCGCATGCCCTGTCGGCGGAGTGGAATAATACGTATATCACCCAATGCCGTCTAGTACTTTTTTAACTTTTTTTTCTGTTTGGTCTCTTTTTCGACAGTTAATATGTGATAAACCCCTTATTTGAGTACTACAACCCGCCACAGCTTATAAGTTGTTGTTTATTGCAACAACTTATCGGGATATAATCACCCATTATTTACATTGGTTTAACAGTTGCTCTTTGCTGGTGAAGCCAAAACACCCTCCAACACTATAAATTGGTAAGCACGTACTTACCTTGGGAATGTAAAGTGAGTTTAATGGATATGTCTCGTCGAATTTTAAGCGTTGTCATCGCAGTTTTAACCTTTTCAACTGGCGCAATGGCTTCAGGCCTTAGCGAAGCAGAGCAAGATGCAATTGCTGAACGCATCAAACCAGTTGGTCAAGTTTACCTAGTCGGCAGCGAACCAGTAGCCGCAGAACCAACAGGCCCTCGTGATGGCGCAGCAGTTTACGGTACCTTTTGTATCGCTTGTCACGCATCTGGCGTAAGTGGCGCACCTAAAACAGGTGATGCTGGTGACTGGGGTCCTCGCATTGCTCAAGGTCGCGACATTCTAGCTGACCACGCAATCAACGGCTTCAATGCGATGCCAGCGAAAGGTTCATGTATGGATTGTTCAGACGACGAAATCAAAGATGCTATCGAGCACATGATTGCCGGTCTGTAATTAAAAATGCCAGATTCAGAAAAGGTGACCTCATGGTCACCTTTTTTATTGGCTTCTATATAGTGCGATTAAAGTAGGGCATTACTTCTTGTTGAACATCGCTCGAATATTCGCAATGTGCGCCTGCCCTTTTTCCATTCTTTCTTCAGCGGATTGAGGCTTCTTAACGCTTTCCCACTCCACATCATCGTGCGGCAGCTCATCGAGGAAGCGGCTTTGTGTTGGCTTTATTAATTCACCATATTGACGACGTTCACGACACTTAGTAAAAGTCAGCTCTTTCTGTGCTCGAGTAATCCCCACATACATAAGACGACGTTCTTCTTCTACGTTGCCTTCATCGACACTGGTTTGGTGCGGCAAGATGCCCTCTTCTGCACCCATCAGGAATACATATGGGAACTCTAGACCTTTCGATGCATGCAATGTCATTAATTGGACTTGATCTGCATCGTCATCATCCTCACCACGCTCCATCATATCGCGCAGCGTTAAACGTTGAACCACCTCGCGCAGGGTTTTCTCTTCTTTATCGTAGTTGTCACCCTCAAGATCGGCCACAATCCAGCTATACAGATCAGAGACGTTCTTCATTCGCATTTCAGCGGCTTTCGGGCTCGCTGAGGTTTCGTACAACCAATCTTCGTAGTTGATGTCACGAACCAAAGAACGAACGGCTTCAACCGTATTACCACGCTCGGCATTGTCTGAGATACGAACAATCCAGTCACCGAAGCGGCGCAAATTTTCTAAACCACGCCCCGTCAGTGTCTGCTCTAAGCCCATCTCAAAGCTGGCTTCAAACAAGCTCTTGCCACGCATATTGGCGTAGCTGCCTAACTTCTCAAGCGTCACCGGACCAATCTCTCGGCGCGGTGTGTTTACAATACGTAGGAAGGCGTTGTCATCATCAGGGTTCACCAACACACGCAGGTAAGCCATGATGTCTTTAATCTCGGCTCTCGCGAAGAAAGAGGTACCGCCAGAGATCTTGTAAGGCACACGGTTCTGCATCAGCGCTTTTTCAATCAAGCGTGATTGGTGGTTACCACGGTAAAGCACTGCGTAATCTTTGTATTCAGTACGGTTCAAAAACTTGTGGGCGATGATCTCGCCGGTAATACGCTCTGCTTCATGCTCTTCATTCTTAGCATTCAGTACCTTGAGCTTTTCACCGTCTGGGATCTCTGAGAATAGTGACTTTTCATAAACGTGTGGGTTGTTGGCGATCAAGATGTTCGCCGCACGTAATATTCGGCTGGTTGAGCGATAGTTTTGCTCGAGTTTGATCAAGCGAAGATTTGGATAGTCCTCACCCAGCAACACCAAGTTTTGCGGTTTTGCACCACGCCATGAATAGATAGATTGGTCATCGTCACCTACTACCGTCAAGCGACCACGCTCTCCCACCAGTAAACGAACCAACTCATATTGGCTGGTGTTGGTATCTTGGTATTCATCGACCAGTAAATAGCGGATACGCGACTGCCAGCGCTCACGCACCTCTTGATTGGTTTTCAGTAGTAATACAGGCATCGCGATCAGATCATCAAAATCGAGTGCGTTGTATGCCTTCATCTGTTTCTGGTACATCTCAAAACAGAATGCAAACAACTGCTCTTGTTCGCCTTGAGCACGTGCTTTCGCCTGATCTGGCGTCAGCATGTCATTTTTCCAATTCGAAATGGTGCTCATTAAAGCGCGTAGCAAATCCTTATCACCATCGATCTGTCTCTCTGTTAACTCTTTTAACAAAGCTAACTGGTCTTGGTCATCAAACAGAGAGAAACCCGCTTTCAAACCCAGCGCTTTGTATTCACGGCGAATGATGGTTAAGCCCATGGTATGAAAAGTCGAAACAATCAGCCCTTTCGATTCGCCCTTACCTAGAGTTTGCCCAACACGCTCTTTCATCTCGCGTGCCGCTTTATTAGTAAAGGTCACCGCCGCAATATTACGCGCCTTATAGCCACATTCCTGAACCAGATAAGCAATTTTATTGGTGATAACACGTGTTTTACCGGATCCAGCGCCCGCTAATACTAAGCAGGGGCCCGAAACATATTTCACGGCTTCATCTTGTCTTGGGTTCAGTTTCATTTGATTCTCAGTTTGGTCTAGAGGGGCGAATTCAATTGCGCGCCTATAATAATGCTGCAACAGCACGAATGCTACGTTCTCTTATACAAGATTTTTACGCTGATTATGTAAAATTTTGTTGCACATGTGTGTGGTTATTAGGCTATAATGAATGAACGTTCATTCATTGGTGGTTGAAATATGACAACTCATGCACCTCGGGATAAACGCCAGCAAATACTTTCTGCAGCTGAAAAGCTAATTGCAGAGGTCGGTTTCCAAGGCCTTTCAATGCAAAAATTAGCCAAAGAAGCGGGAGTGGCTGCAGGCACTATCTATCGCTACTTCGATGATAAAGAGCATTTGATAGAAGATGTTCGAATGCTCGTGACTCAAAGAGTAGCTGATGCTGTTCAACAAGGGGTTAATGATTCGGATCCAATTAAACAACGCTACCGTACTATGTGGTTGAACATATGGAACTTAGCAGGAACGAATTTAGCCGCAATAAAAAATCGGGTTCAGTATGACTCTCTACCCATCACAAATAGCCTAAACTTCAGGGAACTAGAACGTAAAATGTTTGCCCAAGTTGAGCTGCTATTTAATGAGGGGAAAGAACAAGGATTGTTTAAACCACTTAACAATGAAGTATTAGGTGGATTGAGCTTGGCGGCTAGTGTTTCTCTAGCACGCAAGCATTCTTTAGGATTTTACCAACTTGATGAGGCAGAACTAGAATCTGCAATCGAAGCCAGTTGGGACGCAATAATTAAACACTAGATCGGAGTTTTGACCATAATGAAAAAGTGGACTTTCTTCATGTTACTCATCGCTGTACTACTTTTCGGCAGCGTTATTGGGTTTAACATGTTCAAACAACAAAAAATTGCTGAGTATATGGCCAACCGCCCTGAACCAGAGTTTCCAGTAACGGTAACTGAAGTTCAGCCGATCGACTGGGTTCCAGTGATTGAAGCTATCGGCTTCATCGAACCTAACCAAGGTGTGACACTAGCGAACGAAACCAGCGGTGTTATCGATCAAATTTCTTTCGAATCAGGTACTGAGGTTAAAAATGACCAACAACTGATCCGCCTTGATTCTGATGTAGAGAAAGCCAATCTAAAAAGCTCTGAGGCACGCTTACCGGCTGCTGAAGCTAAATACAAGCGCTACCAAGGGCTATTCAAGAAAGGCTCTATTTCTAAAGAAGCGTACGATGAAGCAGAAGCTAACTACTTCTCTCTTTCAGCTGATATTGAAAGCCTTAAAGCATCGATTGCCCGTCGCGAGATCCGCGCTCCGTTTGACGGCACTGTCGGTATTCGTAATGTGTATCTAGGCCAATACCTACAATCTGGCACTGACATCGTTCGCCTAGAAGACACCAGTGTTATGCGCCTACGCTTCACTATTTCTCAAAATGACATCTCTCGTATTGAGGTTGGTCAGGCGATCGACATCTTCGTTGATGCATACCCAGAAAAACCGTTTAAAGGTTCTATTAGTGCCATTGAGCCTGCGGTTAGCATCCAAAGTGGTCTTATCCAAGTACAAGCCGATATCCCAAACAACGATGGTAAGTTACGTAGCGGTATGTTTGCGCGCGCTAACATCATTCTACCTAAACTAGCAAACCAAGTGACACTGCCTCAGACGGCCATCACTTTCACACTTTACGGTGACAATGTTTATATTTTACGTGAAGAAGATGGTGTGCAGCGTGTGAAACAACAAGTGGTGAAAGTAGGTGAACGTACAGAAAGTATTGCTCACATACTGGAAGGCGTAGAGCCTGGCGATGTTGTCGTGACAACGGGTCAAGTTCGTTTAAGTAACAATGCTAAAGTTCGAGTTGTAGAAAGTGATGCAACGACGCCGCCAGCTGAAACACCAATGCTGTAATTGGAGGAATCATGCGCTTTACTGATGTTTTTATTAAACGTCCAGTTCTGGCTATTTCAATCAGCTTTTTGATCGCATTGCTTGGCTTCCAAGCAATCTTCAAAATGCAGGTTCGTGAATACCCAGACATGACAAATACGATCGTGACGGTCACGACGAGCTATTACGGTGCCAGTGCCGATCTGATCCAAGGCTTTATAACTCAGCCATTAGAACAAGCGATCGCTCAAGCCGATAATATTGATTATATGACGTCGCAGTCCGTACTCGGTAGCTCGACTATTACGGTCAATATGAAGCTCAATACCGACCCGAATGCCGCGCTGTCTGACATACTGGCCAAGACTAACTCGGTACGTTCTCAGCTTCCTAAAGAAGCCGAAGATCCAACCGTAACTATGTCTACCGGTTCAACAACGGCGGTACTCTACATTGGTTTTACGAGTGATGAACTCTCTGCAAGCCAAATTACCGACTACCTTGAGCGAGTGGTTAACCCACAACTGTTTACCGTTAATGGCGTATCAAAGGTCGACTTGTACGGCGGGATCAAATACGCATTACGTGTATGGCTTGATCCTTCCAAAATGGCAGCATTAAACCTGACAGCCACTGACGTGATGACGGTGCTTAATGCAAACAACTACCAATCAGCAACTGGCCAAGCAATTGGTGAGTTTATGCTGTACAACGGCAGTGCCAATACCCAAGTAACCAATACCGATGAATTAGAAAGGTTGGTGGTCAAAACCAGTCAAAATGGCGGTTCTATTGTTCGCTTAGGTGATATTGCTAAGGTTTCACTAGAAAAAAGCCACGATGTGGTTCGCGCAAGTGCTAATGGCAAACAAACGGTTGTAACCGCCATCAATGCAGCGCCAAGTGCTAACCCGATCAACATTGCTGCTGATGTTATGCAGCTGTATCCTGAGTTGGAGCGAAACCTACCAAGCAATATCAGCATGAATATCATGTATGACTCAACCATTGCGATTAATGAATCCATTCAAGAGGTTATACACACGATTGTTGAAGCCGCGCTGATTGTATTAGTGGTTATCACGCTATTCTTAGGCTCATTGCGTGCGGTTATCATTCCTATCGTAACCATCCCTTTATCGCTGGTTGGTGTTGCGATGGTGATGCAAGTCATGGGTTTCTCATGGAACTTAATGACGCTACTGGCGATGGTATTAGCAATCGGTCTAGTGGTTGATGATGCAATCGTAGTACTGGAAAACGTCGATCGACACGTCAAATTGGGGGAATCTCCTTTCAGGGCTGCCATCATTGGTACCCGTGAAATTGCAGTACCGGTTATTGCAATGACACTGACATTGGGCGCGGTTTATGCCCCTATCGCAATGATGGGTGGTATCACAGGCTCGCTGTTTAAAGAGTTCGCATTAACCCTCGCTGGCGCGGTATTTGTTTCTGGAATCATCGCTTTAACACTGTCTCCAATGATGTGTTCAAAGCTGCTAAAAGAAAATGCACAGCCGAGTAAGTTTGAACTGAAGGTACACAGCGTACTTGATCGTATGACAGGCCGTTACTCTAAGATGCTGCATGCGATCATGGATCATCGTCCGGTTATCATTGGCTTTGCGGTCATTGTATTTTTAAGCTTGCCGATGCTGTTTAAATTCATCCCAAGTGAACTTGCCCCTGCAGAAGATAAAGGGGTGGTGATGATGATTGGTACTGGTCAATCAACGGCTAACCTAGACTACCTAAGTAACACGATGGATGACGTGAGCGGTATCTTGGTGACCCAGCCTGAAATCCAATACGCTCAATCCTTCACTGGTGTACCAAACTCAAACCAAGCATTTGGTATTGCCTCAATGGTGCCATGGAGTGAGCGCACGGCTAGCCAATCTGAGGTAACGAACCGTATCAGTGGATTGCTACAAGATATCCCAGGCATGGCAGTAACCGCGTTCCAAATGCCAGAGTTGCCGGGTGCCGGTTCTGGTCTACCACTCCAGTTTGTGATTACCACACCAAGCAGCTTTGAGAGCTTATTCGCTATCGCAACCGATATTTTAATGGATGTGAAAGATAGCCCTCTCTTTGTCTACTCTGACCTTGATTTGAACTACGATTCAGCAACGATGAAGATTCAAATTGATAAAGATATGGCGGGCGCTTATGGGGTAACGATGCAAGATATCGGTGTCACCCTAAGCACCATGATGTCGGATGGTTACGTTAACCGTATTGACCTCAACGGTCGTTCTTATGAAGTGATCCCTCAGGTTGAGCGTAAGTTCCGCTTAAACCCAGAGTCAATGAATCATTACTACGTTCGAGCCAGCAATGGTGATGCTGTTCCTCTCGGTAGCTTGGTAACAATTGATGTGGTGGCAGAGCCTCGCTCTCTTCCTCACTTCAACCAGTTGAACTCAGCGACGGTCGGTGCGGTTCCTATGCCGGGCGCGGCGATGGGTGATGCGGTAAACTGGTTTGAAAACATTGCCCAAACCAAATTACCTGCAGGCTATAACCATGACTACATGGGTGAGTCGCGTCAGTTTGTAACAGAAGGCAGCGCACTGTATGTGACGTTCGGTTTAGCACTGGCGATCATCTTCTTGGTTCTGGCGATTCAATTTGAGTCGTTAAAAGATCCATTGGTTATCATGGTGTCGGTGCCACTCGCAATATGTGGTGCATTGATTGCGCTCGCTTGGGGCGCAGCGACGATGAACATCTACTCGCAAGTGGGGCTGATTACCTTGGTTGGTCTGATTACCAAGCACGGTATCTTGATCTGTGAGGTAGCAAAAGAAGAGCAGCTGCATAATAAATTATCACGCAAAGAGGCGGTTATGGAGGCGGCAAGGGTACGTCTACGTCCAATCCTAATGACAACAGCGGCGATGATTGCAGGCCTGATCCCATTGATGTACGCCACGGGTGCAGGTGCAGCTCAGCGCTTTAGTATCGGTATTGTTATCGTTGCTGGTCTGGCGATTGGTACGCTGTTTACGCTGTTTGTTCTGCCGGTGATTTATAGCTACTTAGCCGAAAAACATAAACCAATTCCAGTTTTCCTCGAAGATAAAGATCTCGAGAAGCTGGCCCGTGTTGATGAAGCAAAAGCGGCGCACAGAGAATTAGCTAACAATAAGTAATTTCCCTGTCGTATTAACAATAAAAAGGCTACTTCGGTGGCCTTTTTTTGTACGCCATAGGCGACATCTTTGATGTGATTAAATAGAATAGTGATAAATATTCAGGAGTTTTAATTGATATGTTTGATCCAAAAAAACTAGAGCAAATTGCTAAGCAGATCCACGATTCTATGCCTCAACCAGTAAAAGAGCTTGGTTCAGACGTAGATCAAAAAGTTCGTCAGGTTATCCAAGGCCAACTGAACAAGCTAGACGTTGTAAGCCGTGAAGAATTTGATGTTCAAACACAAGTACTACTGCGCACTCGCCAAAAGCTGACTGAAATGGAACAAAAGCTAACGGACTTAGAAGCAAAGATTGCCGACAAGTAAGCGTAAAGCAAGAAAACTGAAAGGGTTGGTGTGAAAGCACCAACCCTTTTGTATTTCTGAAGATCAATCAAGAACTGAAAGTCGACAAAGACTGATCAAACAATGTTCATTTGATTGATTTTTAAGACTTTGTTACTAAAAGCAAAAAGGCTTGGTCAACGGCGACCAAGCCTTTTCATTAGATGTTGTGTTGCTTATTTATAACTCCAACCTGTAAGGAGTTAGTGATACTGCTTCGCTTTTTCTGCAAATTTATCAGTATCTAAGCGACTAATTAACCGCCTACAGCGATGCGCTTCATGTCGCTCATGTAGCTACGTAGCTCTTCACCAATGTACTCTACAGGGTGGTTACGGATAGCTTCGTTTACTTCAATTAGCTTAGCGTTATCAACTTGGTTAGATGTTTCACCTAGACCGCGGCCGATTACGTCAGTTGCTACTGAAGGCATGAACTTCTCACGTAGTAGCGGTGTTGCTACGTTAGCGAATAGGTAGTTACCGTACTCAGCAGTATCAGAGATTACAACGTTCATTTCGTAAAGACGCTTACGAGCAACTGTGTTTGCGATTAGTGGAAGCTCATGTAGAGATTCGTAGTAAGCAGACTCATCAATGATGCCTGATGCCGTCATAGCTTCGAATGCTAGCTCAACACCGGCACGAACCATAGCAACCATTAGGATACCGTTGTCGAAGTACTCTTGCTCTGAGATTTCTACGTCAGAAGCTGGGTAGTTTTCGAATGCAGTTTCGCCTGTCTCTTCACGCCAGCCTAGTAGGTTCACGTCATCGTTCGCCCAGTCAGCCATCATTGTGCTAGAGAAGTGACCAGAGATGATGTCATCCATGTGCTTGTTGTAAAGCGGACGCATTAGGTCTTTAAGCTCTTCAGAAAGCTCAAACGCTTTAACTTTAGCCGGGTTAGATAGGCGATCCATCATGTGAGTTACGCCACCAAACTTAAGTGCTTCAGTAATCGTTTCCCAACCGTATTGTAGAAGCTTGCCTGCGTAGCCAGGTTCGATGCCATCAGCAATCATCTTCTCGTAAGATACGATAGAACCCGCTTGTAGCATGCCACAAAGGATAGTTTGCTCACCCATCAGGTCAGATTTAACTTCTGCTACGAAAGAAGACTCTAGGCAACCTGCACGGTGACCACCAGTACCTGCAGCCCAAGCTTTAGCGATATCCCAACCTTCGCCTTTAGGGTCGTTTTCTGGGTGAACAGCGATAAGTGTTGGTACACCGAAGCCACGTTTGTACTCTTCGCGAACTTCAGAGCCTGGACACTTAGGTGCAACCATTACTACAGTAAGGTCAGCACGTAATTGCATGCCTTCTTCCACAACGTTGAAGCCGTGAGAGTAACCAAGAGCAGCGCCTTGCTTCATTAGAGGCATTACTGTTTCAACAACGTTTGTGTGTTGCTTATCAGGAGTAAGGTTGATTACTAGGTCTGCTTGAGGGATTAGCGTTTCGTAGCTACCCACAACAAAGCCGTTTTCATCAGCATTTTTGAATGATTGACGCTTTTCATCAATTGCCGCTTGGCGTAGAGCGTAAGATACGTCTAGACCAGAATCACGCATATTTAGACCTTGGTTTAGGCCTTGAGCACCACAACCAACAATTACGATTTTCTTACCTTCAAGGTATTCAGCTTCTGTCGCGAATTCTTCACGATCCATAAAGCGGCAACGACCTAATTGGTCTAGTTGTTCACGAAGGTTTAATGTATTGAAATAGTTAGCCATTCTAGGGCACTCCTTTAAAAATAAGTCCGTAAGGTCGATATCTCTCTATCGAATGACTTCATACTAAAACAGACACTCCGTTGCTGAAAGTGATATATTCACAATTAGTTATTGCAATAAATGCAACATGGAAACGATCGCAGAACATGAACATAAAATCTCTACAATTATTTATACATTTATGCGACAGCAAGAGTTTCAGCAAAACCGCTGCTGCTATGCACGTCAGTCCTTCAGCGCTGAGCCGTCAGATACAAAAGCTTGAAGAGGAAACAGGACAAGAACTGCTAATCAGAGACAACCGCAGTGTTGATCTTACCCCAGCAGGAAAACACCTATTGCCTGTAGCATTGAGCATCGTGGGAGAGTGGCAGCAATATAACCTTCACCTGAAGGGCGGAGAGCAAGAACTTAAAGGTGAGATCCGTATATTTTGTTCAGTAACGGCTAGCTACAGTCACCTACCTGAACTCATAACCGAATTTAGGGCTATTCATCCGTATATTGAATTTAAGCTCTCTACTGGTGATCCAGCTCAATCCATCGACAAGATCTTAAACGATGAAGCGGATATCGCGATTTCAGCAAAGCCAGACATCCTTCCTTCAAGGTTAGAATTCGAAACCATCAGCGATATTCCACTGTCAGTCATCATTCCATCTGGTGTGAGTAGCTTTAGCCAACAACTGCAATCCGATAAGCCAAACTGGAATGAAGTGCCCTTTATCATCCCAGAAGCAGGAACAGCGCGTGAACGAGCCAATGCATGGTTTAAAAAGATGAAGATAAAACCCAACATATACGCGCAAGTTTCTGGCCATGAGGCGATTGTAAGTATGGTGGCACTAGGATGTGGAGTTGGCATCGCACCTGATGTGGTCATAAACAACAGTCCAGTAAGAGATAAAGTTAGCCGCTTAAAGATAGAACCTATCAAGCCATTTGAGTTAGGCGTATGTTGTAAGCGAGCACAGCTAGATAACCCTCTAATTCGAGCGTTCTGGCAAGTTGCAGAAGGGAAATATTTAGCGGACTAGTCGTCATTGTTTTAAATACAAAAAAGGGAAGAGCACGTCAGTGCCCTTCCCCTTTTATTTATGTATATCGCAGATAAGAAAAAAGCCCGCTGATTTCTCAGCGGGCTTTCTAATGGTGGTGGAGGGATAGGGATTTGAACCCTAGAACCGCTATTAACGGTTGCCGGTTTTCAAGACCGGTGCTTTCGACCACTCAGCCATCCCTCCAAAAAATTGTCATCAACAGATTAGTACACTGTAGATGTTGTTACATGTATACACAGGTAACGATATTTAAAGCCTGGCGATGT